>OMVH01000062.1 GCA_900314365.1 uncultured Prevotella sp.
CTGTCATAAAATATAAATGTTTAATTAATCGGGACTACCCCGACAATATTAAAAATCTCGACTTGAATCTACCAGCTTGCCTTCTTCACTCCGGGGATGAGACCTTTGGAAGCCATCTCGCGGAACTGAATACGTGATAGACCGAACTGACGAATGTACCCCCTTGGGCGACCGGTAATCTTGCAACGATTGTGCAGACGGATAGGATTCGCATTCTTGGGAATAGACTGAAGCTTGCGGGCAGCCTCATAAGCTTCCTGAGGGTCATTGGTGGTGGCTATGGTCTTCTTCAGTGCCGCACGCTTCTCAGCATAACGGGCAACCAGCTTGGCACGCTTCACCTCACGGGCTTTCATTGATTCTTTTGCCATATTGCTTAATCGTTTTTAGCGTTTTTGAAAGGAAGGCCGAAAGCCTTAAGCAGAGCATAACCCTCTTCGTCGGTCTTTGCGGAAGTGACGAAGGTGATGTTCATACCCTGAATGCGGTCCACCTTATCGATGTTGATTTCAGGAAAGATAATCTGCTCAGATACGCCAAGCGTATAGTTGCCGCGTCCATCGAACTTACTCTCGATACCCTTGAAGTCGCGGATACGAGGAAGGGCAATCCTGACAAGCTTCTCGAGGAACTCATACATGCGCTCACGACGAAGTGTCACCATGACACCGATAGGCATCTTCTTACGCAGCTTGAAGTTGGCGATATCCTTCTTGGAGTAGGTAGCCACAGCCTTCTGACCAGCGATAGCGGTGATTTCGTTGATTGCCACGTCAATGATTTTCTTGTCCTGCGTGGCATCGCCGAGACCTTGGTTGATGACAATCTTCTTCAGTACAGGAATCTGCATAGCTGAAGAATAGTTGAACTGCTTCTGCAGGGCAGGAGCAATAGTCTCTTTATACTGTTTCTTTAACTCTGCTGTATCCATTACTTGATTTCCTCCCCTGACTTTTTAGCGATGCGAATCACGTTCTTACCATCATGCTTGATAGCAACCCTTGTAGGCTTACCACTCTTGGGGTCAATCAAGCTGAGATTAGAGATATGAATTGGAGCCTCCTTCTTGACAATGCCACCATTAGGTGTCTTTGCCGAGGGCTTTGTGCTCCTTGACACCATGTTGACTCCCTCAACAATGGCACGCTCCTCATCAACAAGGACCTTGAGCACCTTGCCGGTCTTGCCCTTGTCAGCACCTGTAAGGACAATGACCGTGTCGTCTTTTCTAATATGTAACTTACCCATTACTAACTGATTTAATAATTAAAGAACCTCTGGTGCGAGAGAAACAACCTTCATGTTGACGGCACGAAGCTCACGGGCCACAGGACCGAAGATACGGCTACCACGGAGTTCACCGGCATTGTTGAGGAGTACGCACGCATTGTCATCGAAGCGGATATACGAACCATCAGCGCGGCGTATTTCCTTCTTGGTGCGGACAATAAGAGCCTTGGATACAGCGCCCTTCTTGAGGTCGCTGGAAGGAATGACATTCTTCACAGCAACGACAATCACGTCGCCCACACTTGCATAACGACGGCCAGTACCACCGAGCACACGGATGCAAAGAGCTTCCCTGGCACCGCTGTTATCACATACTGTAAGTCTTGATTCTGCCTGTATCATAATTACTTAGCTTTTTCAACGATTTGAACTAATCTCCATCTCTTTGTCTTTGACAAGGGACGCGTCTCCATGATCATCACCGTATCACCCACATTGGCCTCGTTCTTCTCGTCATGAGCGTGATACTTCTTGGTGTGCTGGACGAACTTACCATAAATAGGGTGCTTCTCCTTGAACTTGGCGGCAATAACAATGGTTTTATCCATCTTGTTGCTTATCACGACACCCTGTCTGACTTTTCTTAAATTTCTTGTTTCCATCTGAACCATTGTTATTTATTGAGTTCTCTCTGACGGAGTACCGTCTTCATGCGGGCGATGTCACGACGAGCCGTCTTAATCTGTGATGGATTCTCAAGAGGAGAAACAGAGTGATTGAGCTTCATCTGCTTGAGAGCCTGCTCTGCGTTCTCCAACTTCTCGCGCAAATCCTTGTCGGCGAGTTCCTGTACTTCTTTAATCTTCATAGCTTAAGCGTCTTTATCGAAATCACGTCTTACAACAAACTTAGTCTTGACAGGCAGCTTCTGTGCAGCGAGGCGAAGAGCCTCTTTAGCCACATCAAAGCTTACGCCTTCCACTTCGAAGAGAATTCTTCCGGGTGTCACCGGTGCAACCCATCCTGCGGGATCACCCTTTCCTTTACCCATACGCACATCAGCAGGCTTGCGTGTGATAGGATGGTCAGGGAAGATGCGAATCCAAACCTGTCCCTGACGGTTCATGTAGCGGTTCACAGCTACACGTGCTGCCTCAATCTGGCGGCTGTCGAGCCACTTTGCTTCAAGGGTCTTTATGCCGAAGGAGCCGAAAGCCAGCTGCGTCCCTCTATGGGCGTTGCCTTTGTTGCCGCGTCCGTCTTGAGGTCTTCTATATTTTACTCTTTTTGGCTGTAACATGATAGCTTCTTAATTTAACGATTATTGTTTCTTCTGCGGCCGTTACGTCCTCCACGACCACCGCTGGGGCGGGCAGAATTCTGCTTCTCCTGCGAGAAATTAGGAGTGAGATCGCGCTTTCCGTACACTTCGCCACGGCAAATCCAAACCTTGATGCCGAGCAGGCCCACTTTTGTAAGAGCTTCCGTCTGGCAGTAGTCGATATCAGCGCGGAAAGTATGCAGAGGCGTACGTCCCTCCTTGTAAAGCTCCTTGCGCGACATTTCAGCGCCGTTAAGACGACCGCTAATCTGGACCTTAATGCCCTCTGCACCGGCGCGCATGGTGTTCTGTACTGCCATCTTAATGGCACGGCGATAAGCCACCTTGCCTTCTACCTGACGAGCGATATTCTCGCCCACGATGCTTGCATCAAGTTCGGGTTTCTTAACCTCGAAGATATTAATCTGGATGTCCTTCTTGAAGATATTCTTCAGCTCTTCCTTGAGCTTCTCCACATCCTGTCCACCTTTACCAATAACGATACCCGGACGGGCAGTGCAAATAGTAATGGTAACAAGCTTCAAAGTGCGTTCGATGACAATGTGCGAGAGACTGGCATTGGCCAGACGCTCATTGAGGTACTTGCGGATCTTTTGGTCCTCGACCAGGTTGTCACCGAAGTCCTTGCCACCAAACCAATTGGAATCCCAACCACGGATAATACCGAGACGGTTGCTTATTGGATTAACTTTCTGTCCCATTCTATCTATTATTTATCGTCATTAGTTCTTGCATCTACAAAGAGAGTGACATGATTAGAGCGCTTGCGGATACGGTATCCACGGCCCTGAGGAGCCGGTCTCATACGCTTCATGGTCACGCCTTCGTCAACGAATACCTTGCTCACATAGAGTTCGCCATCCTCGGCCTTGCGGTCATTTTTGGCCTCCCAGTTGGCGATGGCAGAGCGCAGAAGCTTCTCCACATCCTGAGCTGCATGCTTGTTGGAGAACTTCAGCACGCCAAGGGCACGGTTCACCTCCATACCGCGAATCATGTCTACGACGTAGCGCATTTTACGCGGCGATGAGGGGACACCCTTGAGCTTTGCGAAATACAAATTCTTACGGGCTTCCTTCAGTTTTTCAGCCGATATATGTTTTCTTGCTCCCATTATTGTTTCACATTTTAAATGGTTGTCCCTGCTTATTTCTTATTGTTGCCTGAGTGACCGCCAA
>OMVH01000043.1 GCA_900314365.1 uncultured Prevotella sp.
AGTGATGGCCTATCATCAGTGTGTCGGCAAAGGCCAGGACAATGGAACCAAGCTGGCCTATCACGATGGGCAGCCCCAGTCTGACAAGTGGTCTATAATATAAGGTGTATGATGTCATCGTAGAATCAGAAAGTATTCCCCTACCCTGTCCTCATTCCCAACATTCCAGCTGGCTCTCTATCTCCGGCATCTGAGAACGGTGGAAAACGGGACTCTTTATGCCGGAACGTTTCTGCCGGCGATAGTCGTCAAGGAGAAAGTAAGCCTGTTTGCCCAGGATGACGATGGCTACGAGGTTGACCAGCGTCACGCAGCCCATGAACAGGTCACCGATGCTCCACACGAGGTCGAGCGACGCCAGGGCACCAAAGAACACCATCACAGCCCCATTCATGAGACGGAGAAACCACAGCCAGCCTTTGTGCTTGGTGAGAAACTTCACGTTCATCTCACCATAGGTGTAGTTGCCGATGATGCTGCTGAAGGCAAAGAGCAGAATGGCTATGGCCACAAAAGCCGTACCGACTGAGCCTACTTCGCTTTGCAGAGCCGACTGGGTGAGCTGTATGCCATTGAGGCTTTGGTCGGTGTAAACACCACTAATGAGAATGATGAAAGCAGTACAACTGCAGATGAGCAGTGTGTCGGTGAACACCCCTAAGGCCTGCACCAGTCCCTGCTTCACCGGATGGGAGACGTCGGCCGAAGCCGCAATGTTGGGAGCCGATCCCTCTCCTGCTTCATTCGAGAACAAACCTCTTTTTATGCCATTCATCATGGTAGCACCTAAGGTGCCTCCGGCAAACTGTTCAAGACCGAAAGCGTTTTCGACGATTACTTTAAGTATATGAGGTATGAGGTTGATATTCATAATGATGATGAAGAGAGCAAGCACTACGTAAAGCACGGCCATTATGGGCACGAGCACGCTGCTCAACTTAGCTATGCGCTGTATGCCCCCGAAAACACAAGCTGTGGAAAGGAACACCAAAATAAGGCCCATGACCAACGGGGGAATACCGAAAGCTTTGTCCATGGCTCCGCAGATGGTGTTGCTCTGTATGCTGATATAGGCCATGCAGAACGTCATGGTGAGGAGAGCGGCAAACAAGCAGGCCATCTTTTTGGAATGCATACCATACATGATGTAGTAAGCCGGACCACCGATATAGGTGTCACGCCCCTTACGCTTGTAAAGTTGAGCGAGTGTGGACTCAATGAAGGCGGTAGCAGCGCCCAGTGTAGCTATGACCCACATCCAGAAGACAGCACCAGGACCGCCCACAGCAATGGCAGTGGCCACACCGGCAAGGTTGCCCGTACCGACCCGAGAGGCAATGCTGACCGCGAAAGCCTGGAAGGAGGAAATGTGCTTCTGTCCGTCCTTCTTGGTACCTTCGCCCAAGAGACGTATCATTTCACCCAGCATTCGCACCTGGACAAACTTTGTCTTGAAAGTGAACCACAAGGCACAGCCTATGAGCAAGACAAGGACAATGTAGGTCCACAGTACATTGTTGATGCTCGTCACTGTTTGGTTGAGCCATCCGTCAGCAGAGAATATGTTTCCTGACATCATGTTTTCTCTTGTTTAGTAGGGCTTTTTGCTTTCGTGCAAAGTTACGCTTTTAATTCGTTATTTCCAACTAAATCACTGTGAAATGACACATCGACTAATGCATCATGGACTTTAACCCTACTCGAGTACCGAAGTAATTATTCCCTGCAGAGGCGCAAGGAATAATAACTTACGAAATAGGGTATTCAAGAAAGAAAGGTTGACACGCTCGGCATCGTCGCGTACCTTCACATGTCCGTTCTTCTCCTTGCGATACCATTTCCATATATCCTCATACTGCTGTCGGAAGTCCTTCACTTTGTCGCGATAGAAGTATCGGTAAAGTCAACGAAACAGCAAAGAGGGGCTGCTATATTCTTCATTAAAATGCCGATAAATAGTCGGATAAATTCAGTGAGCTTGTCTCGCAGTGGAATACACTAATTACAGTCTGTATATCTCTTCTCTGGAGAGTCCTGTTGCAGCAATAATCTGTTGAAGGTCCAGTCCCATGTCCTTCATTTTTCGGGCCACTTCTTTAATGCCATTGTCTCTGCCCTGTTTTATCCCCTGTTTTATCCCCTGCTTCATTCCTTGCTTTAATCCCTTTTCTAATCCTTTATGCTCAGCAGTGTCAACCACATTTTTCAAGTCACGGTAGATTTTCAGACTCTCTTCGTAGCCGACACGCTCCTGGGGCGTGTAGCGGGCAATCTCTGCCTGCTCGAAAAGGCGAGTGAAGATGCGGTCTTGAAGTGCCTTGGGCCGACGTAGCAGTTTCGAGAGATTACGAAGCACGAACATCCACTTGTCGAACATGCCGTCAAGCTCTTCCTCGCGTTTGTTGAATTTTGGCATCTCCAGATAGAGGAACTTGAGCTTATCATAGAACACGTGCTTGTCGTCCTTGTCCATAAGCAGCACTTCGTGGCGCATGCTGTCATTCGGATATTCGCCGTTAGGCAACATAAAATCGAGAATGGCAACTGTATAGACTCCCTTCAGATTGAAATCCCACACACCGCGTTTGCCTTGTTCCTGAATAGGAAAGGTGGCATAGAAAAGCGCGCGGTCCTTGAAATGCTCCTGCTCGGCTTTTTGCATTTCCACTATAAAGGTCTCACCCTTTGTGTTTTTGCAATACACGTCAAAAATGGCCCGGCGATCGAAAGAACTATGTCCCAAATTCTCACCGTTGAGATAGGTCAGGTCATCTATGACTTCTTCGCCTTCGAACAACGCATTAAGGAAACTGATGAGCAAATCCTTGTTCATCGGTGTGCCGAAGAGTTTCTTAAAACCGAAGTCGGTATAGGGGTTGATGTACTTTGGCAGACTCACATCTGTAATATCCTCCATTACAAAGTTGTCGGACTGCTCGTCATCAAAGATATTATTGCTATACATTCTGCTTGGGTTATTCAACTAAGATACAAATATAATCCTTTCACGCCTAACTTGCAAGCTTTCTTTGATAAATATTTCTTGGATATTGAGACAAACAAAATTCTCTGCACTTGCAAGGGCTGAAATTATTCCCTGCAGAGGCGCAAGGAATAATAACTTACGAAATAGGGTATTCAATTTGTTGTACCCACTTTTGAATGAGTTCTTGAATACAAACTTGTGGAAAATTTATTGTCCTACCTTTGCAGTGCGACAATATAACGTTGAAGAGGTGTGACTCAGCAAAGGGATATTTATTTCTGAAACTTGGGTTAATTCTTATAACTATAGGTGGGTTTAGGCTATCCGACAGTCTAAACGGGTCGCATAGCCTATTTTGAGGGTACAGTACCAATGGGGAATACTGGAGTAATGTCTATGTGGGTACTGCAGTATTTCATTACGATACTGCAGTATTGCTTTGATGGTACTGACACGAGTTTACTGTCGGTTGAGCCATCCCGTGGCATTCACCGACTCGGCCTCCACTGTGGCACCCTTGACAGCCACGGCCGTTCTCGGGTCGATGCGGTAGAAGGCGGGATAAGAGCCTTTCTCGGTGGTCGTCACGGGCAGGTAGCAATAGCCGTTGTGGGTGTAGGGCGACT
>OMVH01000300.1 GCA_900314365.1 uncultured Prevotella sp.
GGGAGCAAAGTAAGTCTTGCTTCAAAATATGCCCGTATTTTGGCACTTTCGCGTTTCTTTTTCTTTACAAACTTTGCGACGACCTTTGATTTTTGATACGCTTTTTGGCGTCGATGTTCAGATAGTGTGCAATGTGAATTCAGCACCTTTCAGAGTGAGCCATTTCGTGACTGCCCGCAAACAGAGAGTTTGAAAATTTATTTGTACTTCTTCTTACATTCTTGTTGCGGGCAACCACTAGAAGCGCTTCTGATGAATCCCGTTCTTTCGATAGAAGAAATGGACTCTCAACAAGACTTCAACCAGCTGTTGTGGCTTATTTTCGGTCATGGCTCTTCTTCCGCCTGGAAGAAATTGATTCTCACGGGGCCTTCGAGCCCGGCCTTGACAAGTGGCGATTCCTTGGTGAAGTAGTTCCATGTGGTGAAGGCGCTGCGCTTGCTTTGTGGACGCCGGGTGCCGTCGGTGAGCCAATGCGGAAGAGCCTTGAGAGGCCGGCCGACCTCCTTCAGTGTGGTGTGCCACCATTCGGTTAAGTCTTCCGATTTCCCATATTCCAGGTCGTCGGGGTATCGTTCCTCACCAATAAGCATGTTGGTCCAGTTCACAGCCACCTCTATGGTGATCGTATTCTTTCCCGTATGCAGTTGGCCGGTGATGTCCATATTGTAGGGAGCATACCAAAGGGTGTCGGCGGGTGAACTGTTTACCTTTACCGATGCTATGTCGCTCATCTCGCCCAATGAGAGTGTCACTCTGTCAGCCTTCTGCAATATCTTCTTGGTCAGCTGGAAGTTGGTCCTGTAGATAGCGGTGCCCGCGAAGTACTTGATACGCTCGTCCTTGTTCTGGCTGAAGTCGCAGAGTCTCATCCCTTTAATAGAGAAAGGATAGTGGAGCTTGGGCCTGAATTCCACCTGCCAAGGCTTGTCGAGCGTCACTGTGTAGTGCGGAAATGAAGGTCGGGGCGACTTGTTTTTTCCTGTTGCGATATCTGTAGCAGAGGCTTTGTGACGGAAGACGACGAATCGCGACTGCCAGGGAGCTAAGTCGAGCTCAATGACAGTGCGGCCCTTTTCGAAGTGCCATCTCTTCACATTGCCTATCAGTCCGTTCTCGGCCGTCCAAAGTTCCGGCTTACGCCCTTCCGTGCGTAATGACACCTTGCACTCCTGGGCAGAGTCAGAGAGGTTGGCCACATAGAAGATGTCGGCGTCGTCAGTATGCCGGTGCACCACATCGCCCTCTCCTTTGAGGAATTTGAAGTCGGGCTCCATTTTCAGAGCCTGCATGGCTTCGTCGGAGTTGGCGAACAGCCTTCTGCCTTGCCAGCGACTCCAGATGCTGTCGGCGATATGGCTGACGAGTCCGTCGCATTTCGGATAGCCCGATAAACTCGGTGACCTTATGGGCCGCTTGGCCACGATCACCGTGGCCCCCTGCTCCAGGAGCTTCCCTAACTTCAGCAGAACGCCAGGCTCCATACTGCCTTCGGTGGCTATTTGCAGTAAAGGGTAACGACGGCCGGAGGGCAGAACCGTCATTCCCTGGCTGACGCGGATGTTCTGCGAGGTGAAGTCGGTAACGGCGATGGCGTCGGCATAGTTCTCGCTGATGTGGTCGTTGCTTACGATGAGCCGGTCGATGACCTGCTGTCCTTGCTGAAGCAGATATTGGCAGCGTCCTAAATAGTGGAAGAAGGCTTTGCCCAAGGGAAACCAAGGCTGGAACCGACTGAAATGCGTGCCCCACCACCCCATGGTGTTGCCTGGTTGAAACGAGTCGGAGAAAGGTTGCAGCACCCATTGGTGCAGAGAGAAGCGGTTTACTCCGCTCACCATTGCTCCCTCAGCCGAAGGCTTCAGATAGTTGGGGTCTTCTGTCCAGTGGGCATTCTGAGGCTGTGCCGAGAAACTCTCCGCACCCACCACACTGTGTCCGCCAGCTCGCGCACCTGCCACCACATTGTACTCAATCCTGCCGTCACTGTGGGTCCAGAACTCCCCGTAAGGAACGTCGGGTATCTGTGCTCCCGCGTCGGCGTAAAACAGTCCCCAATAAGGTTCGGCCTCTAACAACAGTCCCTCGGCATTGACCTTTTGCCGTGCCACTTTCCATGTAGATTCGTTGAACAGTTGTGGCATCACCTCCCAGTAGTCGTGCATGAAGCGCGCCGCCACGTCGGCAGCGTAGCCCGTGGTGTCCCTTCCGAAGCTGAGCAACAGTGGCAGAAAGGGTGTGGGATCGTAGCCTCTCAGTTTCTTGAAAGCCTCTGTGGCATGCTCTCCCCAGTCCTGCAGTCCTGCTTCATAGCTGTCGATAAAGATATGGCGGAAGGTGGTGCCAAAATAGCTTCCGATGTGCTGGCGAAGAGGTTGCAGCACCTGGTCCCAGTGCCATCGGTTTTTGGCGGCGTCGATTTTGTCCACCTCGAGAGAGTGTGGCCCCACGTCGTCGGGGGTAGGGTGGGTGACAGCCATTGTCGGACAAAGTCCTATGCGGTAGATGCGCCATCGTCCCTTGGGCACTTTCCAGCAAAGCGCCCCGTCGGCATCGCAGTTGCCAAGAGCCGCATGCTTTCCTGCAGCGGGGCCATTAAGTCCTACGGCTACCACGGCCACGTCGCTGTAGAGTGTGGGCTGGTCAGGGTTCTCGCCGGTGCCAAGATTCTGGGTGAGCTTTGGTTTCTGGAGCCGGATAGTCTGCTTTGTCCCGTTGCCTTCCACGTCGGTGCTGCTGCTCACAAGGTGCTTCATGCCCCGGCCCTCGTCAATCCAAGGGCCACCGGTAGTGGAGTACCCCGGTGCGTTGTGCAGCCCCAGTTCCAGCCCGAGTCTTTGCGCCTCATGAAAGGCCCATGCGAGCAGTTCCCAGTAGCGGTCGCTGCGGTAGCGGTTTTCAGGCCAGGGACAACTGTCGATGGGGGCATTGCTGCCCATGACCTCGGAGGTGAGATTGAAAATGGTGGCTCCGCCGAGACCTTCAGTTTTCATCGACTCCAAGTCTTTGGTGATGCCTTCGCGTGTGATGTTGGGGCCCATCCAGTGCCACCATGCGAAGGGGCGGTACTTTATGGGTGGGTTGCGGAAGCCGGATTCAAGTGACTGGCCCTTGACGGGCTGGCCGGTTGTCAGAGTCAGTAGACAGCCCAGGAGAATGGCTGCAACCAATGGGTGAGAAGTATTACGTGTCATAGTATTGTGGTGTTTGCGGCAAATGTACACAAATCCTTTCATAAAAGCAAACAGAATGTCTTAAAATCTAAAGGGCTAATAATAAAATAGGTATAGACATCGTTTTCAAAGTATGAAATGGACCGACCGCATCCGGCAGGTGAAGATACTGCTTGTCTTGGCTGCCATCATTATAGCCGTGGCCTCACTGGCCATATCCCATGCCCTCACCCGAGATTTGGCGCAGGAAGAACGCAACAAAATGGAAATATGGGCAGAGGCCATGCGTACCTTTAACGACCCCAATGAGAATACCAATCTCAATCTTGTGCTCAAGGTTATAGAGGGCAACAACACCATCCCCGTGGTGGTGCTTGACTCACGCGGCAACTGTACGGCCTACCGCAACATCAAGGTTGGCAGCGACCAGGCCGACAGTCTGCAGGTCATTGCTGCGGCAGGTCTGCGCATGAAAGAAGAAGGCCGGGCCATCAGGATAAAGCTTGACGACACACCAAAATCCGACTATATCGACGTATGCTACGATGACTCGCTCATTCTGAAGCGCCTCGCCGTCTATCCCTTCGTGCAGCTCGGAGTGGTGCTCATCTTCGTGGTCGTGGCCATATTCGCCCTGCTCACTTCGAAGAAAGCCGAGCAGAACAAAGTGTGGGTGGGACTCTCGAAGGAAACGGCCCACCAGCTCGGTACTCCCATCTCTAGTCTTATGGCCTGGACGGAAATGCTCAAGGAAAGCTACCCTGAGGACACTCTCATCCCGGAGCTCGACAAGGATGTGCAGCGGCTGCAACTCATTGCCGACCGTTTCTCCAAGATAGGGTCGGTGCCGGAACCTGTAGCCGCAAGTCTCAATGAGGTGCTCAGCCACGTGGCTGACTACATGGACAGGCGGACTTCGCAGAAGGTGAGAATCATCAAGGATTTGCCCGAACACGATGTTGTGGTGCACATGAATCCACAGCTTTTTGAGTGGGTCATAGAGAATCTTGCCAAGAATGCCGTTGATGCCTTAGGAGCGGGAGCCGGAACCATCACCCTGCATTTGGAGGAGACACCCTCGCGTGCCATCATCGAGGTGAGCGACACGGGCAAAGGCATTCGCAAAAAGGACATAGCCAACGTTTTCCGTCCCGGTTTCACTACGAAGAAGCGGGGCTGGGGATTGGGACTGAGCCTGGCCAAACGCATCGTGGAGGAATATCACAACGGACGTATTTTTGTCAAGAGTTCCGAGGTGGGTAAGGGAACAGTGTTCAGAATAGAGTTGAGGAAGTAGCTCGGTGGTTCAAAAGCTAATGCAAAAAGGCATCGTTCTTTCGGTGAATGATGCCTTGTGACGGAAGTACTCTCAGAAGTTCACGCCAAGGGTGAGGTTGAAATTGCCGGTATGCGTGTCGTCGAAGTCATCCTTGCCCACGTTGGCAAGTCCAACGTCATAAGCCGCTTCCACATAGAAGTTCTGGAGTCCAAGGCCACAGCCCAGACGGAGACCACCGTCGAAGCGCCGGAAGTTGTCGGTGTAGTCATCGCCGAAGCTGCTGTAGGCTTCCCGTTGCCCGAAGTCTTTGATTTTTCCACCTACTCCGCAACTCAGGAAACCACCGGCGAAGGGTTCCACAGTGATGCCGGGAGAGGCTGCGTAACGGTATTTCACAACCAAGGGCACCTCAAGATAGTTGAGCGAGTAGGTGAATTTATCGCCGTCGTAGGTGCTTTTTCCACCTTTCTCATTATAATAGAGGCCAGTCTCGAAGTAGACCGGTGCCCTATAGGATAGTTGCCAACCCGCCACGGCTCCGACGCTGAGTCCTGTGCGCACCTTGTTGGCGTCAAGATACTTGGAGTCGCTGCTGACTGTGGCCAAACCAAGTCCCAGACGCAGTCCGTAGTAGGAAGAGGCGCAGGGTGAGGACTGACGGTAGGTGTTGCCATAGCGGTGGCGGGGTGGAATGGGCCGTCCGTCGGGATAGTACTGTGCTGTTGCAGGCACCATTGCCAACAACAGGAATGATAGGATAAGAATAGTCTGTCTCATAATTGTTTCCTTTTTATTGTCATGGCAAAGGTAGTTTTTTTGCTTTTGTCCCGTTATGGTGAAACCCTATTTGAAGGTAGGTTTTTCCCTAAGCGAATGGGGGATTTTTTCTCGGCCGTAAAGCTGTAGGAGGTTGGCTCTTGCCCACGCTATGAGGCAATGCGCATCGTTTGCAAAGTACAACGAAATAGGGAACCGATGCTTGTAGACGGACTCGGAAACACCTTTGTCGTGGGCTGTTCTGTCAGTTAAAAAAACAAATTTTTCCCTTCTTTCTTAGGAAGTTACGGCAATATTGCGTAATTTTGCAGTTCATAGTGTGCCCGTTCCCCTGGTGCTGTGTACTGCGGCGGAGCGGAGGATCGCTTGCTTTCCTGAAGATAACATAACAATAATAAACAAAACAAATAGACAGAGATGAAAATTTCGTTTGAGAACCCCGACAAGGTGAATGGCCTGTTGACCATTACTGTGGAGGAGACAGACTACAAGGATGAAGTCGAGAAGACACTGAAAGACTATCGCAAGAAGGCCAACTTCCCTGGCTTCCGTCCTGGAATGGTGCCCATGGGACTCATCAAGAGGCAGTTCGGCGCATCCGTGAAGATGGATGCCATCAACAAGTTCGTTGGTGAGCAGATTTACAAGTATGTAAAGGACAATAACATCAATATGCTCGGCCAGCCTATGGGCTCCGATAAGCAGGAACCCCAGGACTTGGAGAAGCCCGCTCCTTATACCTTTATGTTTGACATTGCTGTCGCTCCTGACTTCAAGATAGAGCTCAACGGAAAAGACAAAATTGTCTATTATAATATAAAGGTAGACGACAAGCTCATCGACCAGCAGGTGGAGATGTTCGCCTCGCGTGCCGGAAAATACGAGGCTGCAGAGACCTATCAGGAGGGCGATATGCTGAAGGGCGACCTTCGTGAACTCGACGAGAACGGCAACAAAGAGGGTGGTATCGAGGTGTCGGAAGCCATGATTATGCCTTCGTATATTAAGGTGGACGACCAGAAGAAGCTCTTCGACGGGGCCAAGGTGGGCGATATCATCACCTTCAATCCCCGCAAGGCTTTTCCCGATAACGACACCGAAGTGAGCTCGCTGCTGAAGATAAAGAAGGAAGAGTTGAAAGACCATGAAGGCGACTTCAGCTTCCAAGTGACCGAGGTGAGCCACTTCGCCAACCATGCCATCGACCAGGAGCTCTTCGACAGCGTCTTCGGTAAGGATGTGGTGAAGGACGAGAAGGGTTTCCGCGACAAGATTGCAGAGGGACTCAAGGCACAGCTTCAGGGCGACTCTGACTATCGCTTCCTTCAGGACGTGCGCGAGTACTGCGCCAAGAAGGTCGGTCAGCTGACCTATCCTGACGAACTGCTCAAGCGCATTCTGCTGGCTGCCAACAAAGGCAAAGACGAGAAGTTTGTTGACGAGAACTACGATGTCAGCATCAAGCAGCTCACTTGGCAGCTCATCAGAGACCAGCTCCTTGCAGCCAACAACATCAAGGTGGAGCAGGCCGACGTGCAGGCTGTGGCCTCAGAGATGGCCCGTGCGCAGTTTATCCAGTATGGTATGAATAATGTGCCCGATGAGTACATTGAGAACTACGCCAAAAAGCTCCTTGAGAAGCGCGAGAACGTGGAGGACTTCGCTAACCGGGCTTCCGACATGAAGCTCACGCAGGCTCTCAAGAACGTTGTCAAGCTCGACACCAAAGACATCTCGATAGAAGACTTCAATAAACTCGGAGAGGAGAAATAGTATTATTTAACGAAAATAAACCTCCGGTAAGCAGAGGTTATCTGTTTTTTTTTGTTATCTTTGTTTTCGTAAAATGCATGAGGCTGTTCCTAAGTGGCACGGTTCTTGCAGGAAGAAGATAATAAGAGAGCGGATAACCTCTGTTTTTGTCTCATTAATAGAAAGGAAAATGAACAACGATTTTAGAAAGTTTGCTACGCGCAAGCTCGGCATGGACGGGCTTGCACTTGATGATGTCGTCAAGGCGCAGGCACAGTATCTCAATCCTTATATCCTCGAAGAGCGGCAGCTCAACGTTACGCAGATGGACGTATTCTCAAGGCTGATGATGGATCGCATCATCTTCCTCGGTACAGAAATCGACGACTATACAGCCAACACTCTTCAGGCACAGCTGCTCTACCTTGACTCCGTGGACAGTGGTAAGGATATTTCTATCTATATCAACTCCCCCGGCGGAAGCGTGACGGCCGGTCTTGGCATCTATGACACTATGCAGTTCATCAGCAGTGATGTGGCCACCATCTGTACGGGTATGGCAGCCTCTATGGCCGCTGTGCTCCTTGTGTCGGGAACAGAAGGTAAACGGTCGGCACTGACTCACAGCAGGGTGATGATTCACCAGCCTCTGGGAGGCGTGCAGGGACAAGCTTCTGATATCGAGATTGAGGCCCGGGAGATTCAGAAGTTCAAGAAGGAACTCTACACGATTATTTCAGACCATTCCCATCAGCCTTATGAAAAGGTGTGGAAGGACAGCGACCGAAACTACTGGATGACAGCCGAGGAGGCTAAGGAGTACGGAATGATTGACGCTGTTTTAACAAGAAAGAAGTAAGATGCCTAAAAAAGTATGTAGTTTCTGCGGAAGGCCGGAGAGCGAGGTGCGCCTCCTCATCACGGGAGTGAACGGCTTTATCTGCGACGAATGTGTGAAACAGGCTTACGAGATTCTCAAGTCGACGGGGGTGTTGGCCGACAATAAGGAACGGCATGCGTCCGACGAACCATTCAAGATGCGCAAGGTGCCTAAGCCGAAAGAAATCAAGGACTATCTCGACCAGTATGTCATTGGGCAGGACGAAGCCAAGAAGTGCTTGTCGGTGGCAGTCTATAACCATTACAAGCGATTGCAGCAGCCTAAGGACGACAAGGGCGTTGAGATAGAGAAGAGCAATATTATCATGGTGGGCAGCACGGGCACAGGCAAGACTCTGCTCGCACGCACCATAGCCCGCCTGCTGGATGTTCCTTTCACCATTGTCGATGCTACGGTGTTCACTGAGGCCGGCTATGTAGGCGAGGATGTGGAGAGCATTCTGTCCCGACTGCTTCAGGTGGCCGACTACGATGTTGCCTCGGCAGAGCGTGGCATCGTCTTCATTGACGAAATCGACAAGATAGCCCGCAAGAGCGATAATCCCAGTATCACCCGTGATGTCAGTGGCGAGGGAGTGCAGCAAGGATTGCTCAAGCTTCTTGAAGGAACGATGGTGAACGTTCCGCCTAAGGGAGGACGCAAGCATCCCGATCAAGACTATATCCACGTGGACACCAGCAATATCCTCTTCATCTGCGGGGGTGCCTTCGACGGCATTGAGCAGAAGATAGCTCAGCGTCTCAATACCCACGTGGTGGGTTATAATTCTGTTCAGAATACGAGGCACATCGACAAGGGCGACCTCATGAAGTACATACTGCCGCAGGATTTGAAGTCATTTGGGCTTATTCCTGAGATTATAGGCCGACTGCCCATACTGACTTATCTCAACCCGCTCGACCGCAATGCTCTCAGGCGCATACTCGTGGAGCCCAAGAACTCCATAGTCCGCCAGTATGAGAAGCTTTTCGAGATGGACGGTATAAAGCTGAAGTTCAATGACGATGTCCTCGACTTCATCGTAGACAAGGCAATGGAATATAAACTTGGCGCTCGCGGACTGCGCTCTATCGTGGAGTCTATCATGCTTGACTCCATGTTTGAGATACCGTCGAAGAGCCAGAAGAGTTTCACTGTCACCCTCGCCTATGCGAAGAAGGAAATCGACAAAGCTCACTTGCAGAAACTGGAGTCTGCTTAGTGGGTTGCCATACCCCTGGACTGGCCGCGACCCCGTGGCCGGCCCAGGGCGAGTTCTATGAAAGATATTTACGGCAGCAATGCCGACTGCCCGGCGAAGACCTTCTCTCCCGGATTCCAACGAAAGCACTTATGACTGAAAACGTTGATCTCACAAAGAAACTAAAGCTCTATTTCGGTTTCGACAAGTTTAAAGGTGACCAAGAGGCTATAATCCGCAATCTTCTTGCGGGCAACGACACATTTGTGCTCATGCCCACGGGGGGTGGAAAAAGTCTCTGTTACCAGTTGCCCTCACTCATCATGGACGGTACTGCCATTGTTGTCTCGCCCCTCATCGCTCTTATGAAGAACCAGGTGGATGTCATCAATGGTCTCAGTGAGGACGACGGTGTGGCTCACTATCTCAACTCTTCACTTAACAAGGCTGCCATCATGCAGGTGATGGATGATGTCCGGAGCGGGCGCACGAAGTTGCTCTATGTGGCTCCGGAATCGCTCAACAAGGATGAGAACGTGGAGTTCCTCAAAACGGTAAAGATTTCGTTCTATGCCATTGATGAGGCCCATTGCATCTCGGAGTGGGGGCACGACTTCCGACCTGAGTATCGAAACATCCGGCCTACTATCAACAAGATTGGTAACGCCCCTGTCATTGCGCTCACTGCTACGGCTACTGACAAGGTTCGCACGGACATAAAAAAGAGCTTGGGAATCATGGATGCCAAGGAGTTCAAAAGCTCCTTTAACCGACCGAATCTGTACTATGAAGTAAGGCCCAAGACGAAGGATATCGATCGGCAGATTATCATGTTCATTAAGCAGAATCCCCACAAGAGCGGTATCATCTATTGTCTCTCCCGAAAGAAGGTGGAAGAACTCTCGGAGGTTTTACTGGCTAATGATATTAAGGCAGCTCCTTATCATGCTGGTCTCGACTCTGCCGTCCGGTCGGCTACTCAGGATGATTTCCTTATGGAACGCATCGACATCATTGTGGCGACAATAGCCTTTGGAATGGGAATCGACAAGCCCGACGTGAGATTTGTCATTCATTATGACATACCCAAGAGTCTCGAAGGCTATTATCAGGAAACGGGGCGTGCAGGCCGTGACGGTGGAGAAGGTAAGTGCATCGCTTTCTATTCAAGGCATGACCTCGACAAGCTTGAAAAGTTCATGGATGGTAAGAGCGTGCAGGAGCAGGACATCGGCCGGCAACTGCTTCATGAAACGGCCACTTATGCCGAGTCATCAGTGTGCCGGCGCAAGCTGCTGCTGCATTATTTCGGTGAGGATTATCCTGAGGAAAACTGCCATAACTGTGACAACTGCCTGCATCCGAAGCAGAAGGTGGAAGCCAAGGACGCCCTTGTCATTGTTCTTAAAGCCATCAAGGCCGTCAAGGAGAACTTCGCGCAGGACTATATCATCGACTTTGTGAAAGGACGTGCTACAGACGACATCACCTCTCACCACCACGATGAGCTTGAGGAGTTCGGTGAGGGAGAGGACCTCGACCCGAAACTGTGGAATCCCGTAATCAATCAGGGTATTATAGCTGGCTACATACGGAAGGATATCGAGGACTACGGCTTGCTGAAGCTCACGGCAGCCGGCAAGCGTTTCATCAACAATCCTCAGTCGTTCATGATTGTGGAGGACAGGGATTTCAAGGACGACTACTTCGATGACAGCCGTGACGGCGGTACTGGAGCGGTAGACTCCGTGCTCTTTGCTATGCTCAAAGACCTCAGAAGCGATCTGTCGAAGAAGCTCAGTGTCCCTCCTTATGTCATCTTCATGGACCAGAGCCTGGAGCAGATGGCTACGATGTATCCAATTAATGATACGGAGTTGCAGTCCATTCAGGGGGTAGGTGCCGGAAAGGCAAAGCGTTACGGCAAGCCCTTCCTCAATCTTATCAAGAAATACTGTGAAGAGAACGATGTGGAAAGGCCTGAGGAGCTGCGTGTGCGCACAGTGGCTAAGCGCAGTATGATGAAGGTGAGAATCATTCAGAACATCGACCGTGAAGTGTCGCTTGACGATATAGCCAGTGCGCTTGGACTTGAATTCGACGAACTGCTTGACAAGATAGAGGAGATCGTCTATAGTGGAGTGAAGCTGAATATCGATTATTTCCTTGAGGATATAATGGACGAGGATCACATTAATGATATCTATGACTATTTCATGGAGAGCGATACCGACAGCCTCGACGCAGCCATCAACGAGATTGGCGACACCAGCAGCGACGAGGAGATAAGGCTCGTGCGCATCAAGTTTCTCTCCGAGATGGCCAACTAAGCCCCTCGCCCCCCCCCGCTACAGTGGTGGGGCAACCCGCTTCCTCTGTCAGCAGCTGCCCTCAGCGGCGTCTTGAGAGAGGGGGGCGGGCCGCCTCGCATTCCCATACTAAAAGCTTAACCCAAACGTAATACCATAAAGCGATGAGAAGATTTCTATTGATGCTGACCCTGGCCGTCATTGCGGCAGCGTCGGCACACGCAGCCACAATCATCCTGACGAGCGACCAGCAGTTGCGCGACCTGATGAATCCCGACCAGAAGATAGACATGTCGACCGGCTACACCCCTGTGAGCAAGAGTCTACGCGAGGTGTGCGAGGAGGCTCGCAGCAGAGGCGACCACACCCTGACCATAGCCTTCGATGAGTTCTTCCGCCAGTACCGTCCACAGGCCGGAACCGACCGCCGGCTCACACCCGACATGGACGAGTATGTGGAGAAGATAAAGTTCATCAGCGACTTTGCCAAAGGCTATGGCCTGGGCATCTGCCTGAGTCTGAACAGTCCGCTCGAGCTCGGACCGGCCTTCAAGCGCCAGACCGGACAGGCCGGGCGCTGGGTGTCCTACAAGGTGGGCTTCCGCAATCCTTCCGACGGTCGCTTCAGTCTGCCCGTGTGGGAGCAGATAGCCTGGACCAACAACAAGGGCCGCTTCCACGTCAGGATGAAAGGAGTGAAGGCCTACGCCTTCAGGCAGCAGCCCCTGGGCACCTCACATCTCATCGCCGTGAGGCCCGAGGACATCGTGGAGCTGCAGGGAGTGAAGGTGGAGGCTGGCGACACCGTCGACGTCTTCACCGCCGCCGGGGGCTACGGCATCAAGAACTCGCCCAAGGACATGATCTTCCCCGTGAGGCAGCTGCGCGTCTACTACGACGGTCCCAGACAGCTGGAGGGCTACGACCACGTGCTTGTAACCGTGGAGTATGAGTCGCCCGAGATGGACTATTTCTCGCCTCAGGCCACGCCCTTCATGCACCATCTGATGGACAAGTACAAGAGCGCCGGCGTCAACCTCACCGACCTCTACTCCGACGAGATGCATATCCAGCAGGACTGGGCCTACTATTCCCACCACGAGGGCGGACAACTCGCCATGCGCTATCTCACCCACAGCCTCGCCGACCGCTACCGCACCACCTACGGACAGCCGCTCGACGACAAGTATCTGCTCTACTTCGTCTACGGGGCTCCTTACTATCAGGCAACGGCTGATGCCGTGGAGAACGTGCAGTATGTCATGGGCTCCACTCCCGAAGACATCCACCGCACCTTCCTGCTGCGCGACCGTTACTACAAGATGCTCAACAACGGCGTGGTCGACCTCTTCAAGGACAGCAAGGCCTATGCCGAGAAGATTTTCGGGCGCGAGATGCCCACCAGCGGCCATTCCTCGTGGGCAGAGAGTCCCACCATCGACCTGTGGAACACCGAGAAGCTCAACACTAACGCCTACCGCTACGAGTACACTTCCAACTTCATCTGGAGCAACACCGTCCACCAGGCTTCGGCTGCCTGCTATGACTACTTCAAGTGGGGCGAGTATCTGGAGCCTACGGGCAACGACTTTGCCGAGTGCGGATGGGGCGACCGCGACTACTATGGCGCGGCCATGGCCACCTCGATAGGTGTCATCAACCGCAAGCCCAACGCCTATGCCGCAGCCTGGGGCTTCCCCCGCGAGGCCCAGCATTGGAAGGACATGCTCAACGAGGCCTATGGCGCACAACCCGGACATGCCATGCGGCTGCTCACCGACTACGTCCACCGCGATGTCGACGTGCTGGCCGTCTACCCCATGAACCTCGTGGCCGTGGAGGAGCGCTTCGGCAGTTGGATGACGCAGTATGGCTACTGCAACTACCTCACGTCGGAGAAGCTCGTCTCCATGGGGCAGGTGACTGGCGACGGAAAGCTCCGCGTTGCCGCCAAGGAGTACGGTACGTTGATGGTGATGTTTGAGCCGCTGCCCAGCCAGGGGCTGCTCAGTCTGCTAGACCGCTTCGTGCGCGCCGGCGGCAAGGTGATATGGTTCAGTATGCCACCCCTTCTCGACGGCACCGGCAGCAACTGCACGTCAGCCTGGCAACAGCTCTTCGGCTGCAGCTACAGCCACGACGTCTTCCTGGGCGAGATAGCCTCGGGCAAGCGCGTTGACTTCTGCGGACGGTTTGCCGGAGTGCCCTCGCAGACCATACTCACCGACTTCCTTGTCGACCGCATCTACCCCGTCAGTCCGGCCACGGGCACCGACATCCTCGCCACCATTGAGGGGCGCACCGTGGGCACCCTCCACCGCGTGGGCCGGGGTGAGGCCTATTTCATGGGCTTCCGTCCGCGCGACGACCAAAGCCAGAGTCTGGGTTACGAGACGCGCACGCTCTTCGAAATCCTCAATGCTGCCGGAGCCTACCCCCCGACAGGAAAGTTCAGCGCGAACGACAACCCCTCCTATGCCTCCCGCACCACCGACTATCTGGCCACCAGCTTCCCCAACGGCACCACAGCCCTCGTGAAGCACTACCGCACCCACCGCGAGAACTGGGAAGGCGGGTTCTCGCGCAATGAGGCCCACGACCAGCTCGCCCTGAAAGCCAACCCATTGCCATCGGCCGAGATGAGCCTCAGCGCCCTGAAAGTCAACGGCCACAGCGTGACCTACAACGGCCTGATGAACATGGCTTTCCGCACCTCGTCCCAGGGCCGTCTGACGGCTTTCAACGGCTGCCAGTGCACGGGCATCACCGTCGACGGGCGGAAGTATGTCTTCGCCAAGACACCCGTGAATCTCACCTTCTCGCCAGTCGGCTCCGACATTCATCACTGGCAGCTCTTCGTTCAGGCTGCCGATGGAGCCCAGGGCAGCGTGAGCGTGCAGATACCCCTTCAGCAGGAAGCTGCAGCAGCAACGGTGAAGGATGGCGACGAGACGCTCCAGTCCTCGCTGCACAAGGGATGGATCACCCTCGACGTAGCTCCCAGCCACCAGGGCCGTTGGCTCGACATCGACGTGCGCTGACGCAGAAGCCCCCCTCGGCGCCGTCGCTGCCCACTCCGATGATGGCGCTCTTGGGGGCTGTCGCACGGCCCTGTCAGAGTGGTTTCGGCGCTTGGTCTGAAGCCCGCTGACAGAGGCGTTAAATACAATTAAATGACAGAGAAAAACAATACAATCCTTTATCACGTGGATTTTTATTGTTAAATTTGCACGCAATAAATTTTTAGTTTATATATGGCATCATTTGTTGCAGATAAAATCGTTATGGACGGACTGACCTTTGATGACGTCCTGCTTATTCCTGCTTATTCTGAAGTATTGCCCCGTGAAGTGGAGCTCAAAACCATGTTCACCCGCCATATAGGCCTGAACATTCCATTCGTGACCGCAGCCATGGACACGGTTACCGAATCTTCTATGGCTATTGCCATCGCGCGTGAAGGCGGTATAGGCGTGATACACAAGAATATGACAATCGACGAGCAGGCTCGCCAGGTGGCCATCGTGAAGAGGGCAGAGAACGGCATGATTTACGACCCGGTAACGATTCTTCGCGGGCGTACCGTGAGGGATGCGCTCAACATGATGCACGATTATCACATTGGCGGTATACCTGTGGTTGATGAAGAAGATCATCTCGTGGGCATCGTCACTAATAGAGATCTGCGCTTCGAGCGCCATCTTGATAAGAAAATAGACGAGGTGATGACGAAGGAGAATCTTGTCACAACACATCAGCAGACTGACCTTGCGGCCGCAGCCCAAATCCTGCAGCAGAACAAGATAGAGAAGTTGCCCGTGGTGGACAAGAACAACCATCTCATTGGTCTCATCACCTATAAGGATATTACCAAGGCTAAAGATAAGCCTTTCGCTTGTAAGGACGAGAAGGGACGTTTGCGTGTTGCAGCCGGTGTCGGAGTCACTGCCGACACGCTGGAGCGTGCGCAGGCTCTTGTCGATGCCGGTGTTGATGCTATTGTTATTGATACAGCTCATGGGCACTCCAAGGGCGTTGTAGAGAAACTTCATGATGTGAAGGCTGCCTTCCCCAATATTGACATAGTAGTGGGTAACGTCGCTACAGGTGCAGCTGCAAAGTATCTTGTCGATAATGGCGCTGATGCTGTGAAGGTTGGTATCGGCCCAGGCTCCATCTGTACCACACGTGTAGTGGCAGGCGTGGGTGTTCCTCAGCTGTCTGCAGTATATGATGTGTTCTCTGCGCTCAAGGGAACGGGTGTGCCCCTCATTGCTGATGGTGGACTGCGCTACTCTGGTGACATCGTCAAAGCACTTGCAGCAGGCGGAAGCTGCGTCATGGTGGGATCGTTGGTGGCTGGAACCGAGGAGAGTCCCGGCGAGACCATTATCTTCAACGGACGTAAGTTCAAGAGTTATCGTGGCATGGGCTCACTTGAGGCCATGGAGCAGAAGAATGGATCGCGTGACCGTTACTTCCAAAATAATGTTACCGATGCCAAGAAGCTCGTTCCTGAGGGTATTGCCGGCCGCGTACCCTACAAGGGAACCGTGCAGGAAGTAGTCTACCAGCTTGTTGGAGGACTTCGCTCTGGCATGGGATATTGTGGCGCTGCTACGATAGAAAAGCTCCACGATGCCAAGTTTACACGTATTACAAACGCCGGAGTGCTGGAGAGCCATCCTCACGACATCACGATAACGAGTGAGGCTCCTAACTATAGCCGTCCGGAGTAGTCTATTCGCTGGTCGCAGACTTTTGATTCTGCAATCGGCTTAACTTTGAAATTGAGTCTCATCTGAAAATGAAGAATCTTTTGCTCGCTTGTGCCCTCCTGCTTTCAGGAAGTGCCGTGCATGCTCAGGACGACCCTACTATTATGACTATCGCCGGACAGCCTGTGAGCCGTTCGGAGTTTGAGTATTCCTACAACAAAAACAATGCTGAGGGCGTCATTGACAAGAAGACTGTCAACGAATATGTTGACCTTTTTGTCAACTATAAGCTCAAAGTCAGAGCTGCTTTGGATGCAAAGCTCGATACGATGGCCTCCTATCAAAAGGAGTTTGCCACGTATCGTGACAAGCAGATTCGCCCGTCGTTCGTGTCCGACGCCGATGTGGAGCACGAAGCCTATAAGCTCTACAAGCGCGAGCAGCACCGCATCGACTCCATGGGTGGAATGGTACGGCCGGCTCATATCTTCCTTCGTGTGCCCCAGCGCGCCACAGCCCAGGAGGAAGAAGCCGTGCATCAGCGCATTGATTCTATCTACAACGTGTTGACCAAGGGCGGAGACTTTGCTACGCTTGCCCGTACTTATTCCGACGACCATAATTCGGCTGTCAATGGCGGCGAGATGCCTTGGATTATCAAGGGACAGACACTGAAGGAGTTCGAGAAAGAGGCCTACTCGCTGAAGAAAGGCGAGATGAGCAAGCCTTTCCGTACGGAAGTGGGCTATCACATCATGCTGCTCAAGGACAAAGCCAACTATTTCCCCTATGATTCGCTCAAGACCAATATTATCAGATTCATCAATCAAAGAGGATGGCGTGAGCGTATCATCGACCAGCGACTTGACTCCATAGCTAAGGTGGAGCATACAACGCCAGCGATGGTTTTGGCTAAGAAGCGTGAAGACATGGAAGCACACGATCCAGATTTGCGGAACCTTATCCGTGAATATCATGATGGATTGTTGCTTTACGAAATCAGCAACCGAGAGGTGTGGGCGAAGGCTGCTGAGGATGAAGCCGGACTGAAGAACTATTTCGATAAACATAAGAAGCAGTATAAGTGGGACAGTCCTCGTTTCAAGGGCGTGGCCTACGACTGTAAGGATGAGGCTGACGTGAAGGCTGTGAAGAGTGCATTGGCAAAGGTGCCTTTTGATAAATGGACAGAGGTGCTTCGCACGACTTTCAACAATGACAGTGTGTTGCGCATCCATGCCGAAAAGGGTATTTTCAAGGAAGGTGACAACGCGCTCGTCGACAGCAAGGTCTTTGGCAAGGATACCGTCTACCAAGGACGAAAGGACTATCCCTATACAGCTGTATATGGAAAGAAAATCAAGGCCCCCCAGACGTTCGATGATGTGCGTGGTCAGGTGGTAGCTGACTATCAGGATGCTCTCGAAAAGGTGTGGGTAGCCGGATTGAGAAAGAAATACAAGGTGACAGTCGACAAGGAAGTCCTTGCCACGGTCAATAAACACTGATAACTGCCCCACAGATGGGGCTCAACCATCAAGAACTATAGATGAAAGGTATAAGAATATTCATGGCATTCCTTGCTGGCATGTTCCTGCTTGGAATGACGGCAAAGGCCGGGAACAGCATTGCCCACGTCTCTGCCGATGAGCCTGCTAAGGCTGACACCGATTCGGTGGCTCCTGAGAACAGTGTCATCGACGAGGTTATCTGGGTGGTGGGCGACGAGCCCATTCTCAAGTCCGATGTGGAGGCCATGCGACTACAGGGCGAAGCTGAGGGCGTGAAGTTCCCTGGAAATCCTGATTACACCATTCCC
Source organism: uncultured Prevotella sp. (assembly GCA_900314365.1). Classification (GTDB taxonomy): domain Bacteria; phylum Bacteroidota; class Bacteroidia; order Bacteroidales; family Bacteroidaceae; genus Prevotella. Next base: position 17,909 of record OMVH01000300.1, read on the forward strand.
GAGCAGTTGGCTGTGCAGAAACTTTTTGTTCATCAGGCACAGCTTGACTCCATTGAAGTGTCGGAGTCTGACGTGGCGGCGCGTGTCGACGAACAGATAAATCGCTGGATACAGCTTGCAGGGTCAAGGGAGAAACTGGAAGAATGGCGAGGGCAGACGGTTGCTCAGATGAGGTCGTCGCTCCATGATGATTTCAAGAACACTCTTCTTGTGCAGAACATGCGCAAGGAACTCGTCAAAGACGTGAAGGTGACTCCGTCTGACGTAAGGCGTTATTTCAATAATATGCCTAAGGACAGCATTCCTCTTGTACCTACGGAAGTCGAGGTGGAGATTATTACGCGGCAGCCGAAGATTTCACAAACCGAAATCAACAGGGTGAAGGATGAACTGCGCGACTATACTCGAAGGGTGACGAGCGGTGAGACCACCTTTGCCACGCTTGCCCGTCTCTACTCACAGGATCCCGGTTCGGCAATGCAGGGTGGTGAGATGGATTATATGAGTCGAGGCATGCTTGACCCGGCTTTTGCTAATGTTGCCTTCAACCTTACCGACCCGAAGAAGATTTCAAAGATTGTTGAGACCGAGTACGGTTATCACATCATTCAGCTTGTTGACAAGCGTGGCGACAAGATTAAGGTACGCCACATCCTGCTGCGCCCGCAAGTGTCGAAAGAAGAGATTGATTCGGCCTGCACTCGACTTGATTCCATTGCGGGCGATATAAGAAAAGGTAAGTTCACCTTCGAGGACGCTGCTACTTATGTTTCCGATGATAAGGACACGCGCAGCAACCACGGATTGATGGCTTTCACAGATTATCAGACTCAGACGCTCACCTCGAAGTTCCAGATGAAGGACTTACCGACGGAAATCCAGCGTCAGGTGGTCAATCTGAAGGTTGGCGAAATCTCACCGGCATTCAGTATGATTAATACCAAGGGTAAGACTGTTGCGGCCATCGTGAAGCTTAAAGACCGCGTACCGGCCCATAAGGCTACCATCACGGAAGACTATCAGGTGATGAAGAATCTTGTGTTGGAGAAGGAACGCGAAAAGGTTATCAACGACTGGATAGCGAATAAGATTAAGCACACCTACGTAAGCATGAAGCCCCGCTACCGGCAGGGACAGTACGAATATAAAGGCTGGGTGAGATGAGGCACCTGAAGGCAATGCCATTTCTGCTTGGCAGGCATAGAATTGCGATATTGGCAATTCTATGCCTGTTTGGGCTGTGCGCGTTTGCCCAGCGCGGTCACCGTAAGGCTTCGAAGCCCGTGGACGACCGCATCTATCTCATCCATGCCGACGAGTTGAAGTACGACATGTATGGTATCAATCCCGACGCACAAATCGTCAAAGGCAATGTGTCGTTCCGTCATCGCGGAGCACGCCTCACTTGTGACAGTGCCTTCTTCTATCAGACCTCTAACTCTGTGAAGGCTTTCGGACATGTGCACTTCGTACAGGGCGATACGCTGTCATTGACCTGTGAGCGTGCCTTCTATGACGGACAACAGCAGATGATGGAGGCACGTAAGAATGTGTGGCTCCATCACCGTAAGCAAACGCTAAATACCGACAGCCTGAATTATGACCGCCTGTACAACTACGCTTATTTCTTCGAGGGTGGTGTGCTTGTCGACGGGAAAGACCGTTTGAAGAGTGATTGGGGACAGTACAATCTGAAGACTCGCGAGGCAGTGTTCTACTACAGTGTGGAGCTCAAGAACAACAAAGACCATATCTTCACTGATACGCTTTATTACGACACGGGTAAGTCGGTTGCTCACCTTGTCGGTCCCTCGCGTATTACCTCAGGTAAGAGTGTGGTGAATACCACCAACGGTTATTACGACACCCATTCTGACAAGGCTCAGCTTTTCGGACGGTCGACAGTGGAGGACCAGGACAAGACCATCACGGGTGACAGTCTTTATTATACCAAGGACGGTATGAACGAGGGCTTTGGCAATGTCGTTTATGTTGACAAGAAGCAGAAGAACTCGCTCAAGTGTGACTACCTGCGCTACAACGAGAAAATGGGTTTCGGCTACGCCACCAAGAATGTCCTCGTGAAGGATTATTCGCAGAAGGATACACTCTATATGCATGCCGACACGCTGAAACTTTACACTTACAACATCAATACCGATTCCGTTTACCGCGTCGGGCATGCCTATCCGCATGTCAGGGCTTTCCGTGCTGACATTCAGGCTGTATGCGACTCCATGGTATTCTCTTCACTCGATTCTTGTGCCACAATGTATCGCGACCCCATAGTCTGGAACGCCAACCGCCAGCTCCTGGGCGAAAAGATTCTTGTTTTCATGGGAGATAGTACCGTACGTGAAGCTCGTGTCATCGGGCAGGCACTCTCCGTGGAGCAAGTCGACGAGAAGGACCACTACAACCAGATTTCCTCACGCGAGATGTATGCTTATTTCGTGGATGGAAACCTTAGACGCAGTGTGGCTATTGGTAACGTAAGGGTTATCTACTACCCGATTGACGACAAGGATAGTTCGTTTATCGGGCTCAACTATACCGAGACCGACTCAATGCGCATGTATTTCTCTCCAGAAAGGAAACTGCAGCGCATCTGGTGCGACAAGGCTGACAATGTCATCTATCCGATGACGCAGATTCCGCCCACGCGCTACAAACTCGATAGTTTCGCGTGGTTCGACAAGATTCGTCCGCTGAACAAGGACGACATCTTTGAGTGGCGCGGCAAGAGTGAGGGCGAGAAACTGAAGAAAGTGGAGCGGCATGCTGCCCCTCTGCAAAATCTTGGACCCGGTGGCGGAGGGGAGCCGTTATGACCGGTTTCTCGGGCCAGCCCAGACCGCGGGGCTTCCGCCATCGTTTCATCTATTACGACGAGCATCGTGGGGTGGTGGACGAGGCTGAGCGCAGAGCCCGTGAAAGAGCCGGGCAGCAGACTGCAAATAATCTGCCAGGCGATGGTGCCACCGCGGAGAACGGCTCCGCTGCTTTCCGCTCAGCTTTCAAGTCGTCGTTGCAGCGACGTCGTGCGGCTTCGTCCCGTGCTTGGAGCCAGACCGGTAACGTAGGTTGCCTGCTGGCTCTCATTCTGCTGATTACAGCTCTTTTCGTATTCTTGGACTGATACTGTGGCAGCGGATAGTCTGTCCCTATAACAAATTGCATTTATTGAACTATGAGTGATGTCATACAGCTTTTGCCCGATTCCGTGGCCAATCAGATTGCTGCCGGTGAGGTGATACAGCGTCCGGCCAGTGTGGTTAAGGAGTTGGTGGAGAATGCCGTCGACGCTGGCGCCAAGCACATCGACGTGCTTATTGTCGATGCCGGGCGCACTTCTATCCAGGTTATCGACGACGGCAAGGGCATGTCGGAGACCGATGCCCGTCTGGCTTTCGAGCGTCATGCCACTTCGAAGATTCGGCATGCCGACGATTTGTTTTCCCTCCGTACAATGGGGTTTCGTGGTGAGGCCCTGCCGTCAATAGCCGCTGTGGCTCAGGTGGAGTTGCGCACCCGCCTCACTGGTGAGGAGATAGGAACCCATCTGAGCATCAGTGCCTCAAAGTTCATGGGGCAGGAGCCTTGCTCATGTCCGGAAGGTAGCAACTTCATGGTGGAGAGTCTCTTCTTCAATGTTCCTGCACGGCGTAAGTTCCTAAAGTCGAATGCTACGGAGTTGAGCAACATCCTTACGGCTTTCGAGCGCATCGTGCTCGTCTATCCCTCTTTAGCCTTCACACTTCGCAGTAATGACAGCGAGCTTTTCAACCTGCGTCCTGCTTCACCGCTTCAGCGCATCATGGATGTCTTTGGCAAGAAAATCAACTCGGAACTTCTGCCTGTGAAGGTCGACACCTCTGTGTGCCGAATCTCCGGCTATGTGGGGAAACCAGAGGCTGCCCGAAAGAAGGGTGCTCACCAGTACTTCTTTGTCAACGGCCGCTTCATGAGGCATCCTTATTTCAACAAGGCTGTGATGTCGGCTTTCGACAGGTTGGTGCCGCAGGGTGAGCAAGTACCCTATTTTATTTATTTCGATGTCTCGCCCGATTCCATCGACGTGAACATCCATCCCACCAAGACAGAGATAAAGTTCGACAACGAGCAGGCCATCTGGCAGATTCTCTCCGCTGCTGTCCGCGAGAGCATAGGACTCTACAACGAGGTGCCCTCCATTGACTTCGACACTGAGGGAAAGCCCGAGATTCCCGTGTTCAGCCCGGGAGGAAATCCTGAGGCCCCCAGAGTGCAGGTCAATCCACAATACAATCCCTTCCAGCAGCCGTCAAAGCCTCATGCGCAGTCGGTACCGACGGAGTGGGATCAACTCTATTCCGGACTGGATAATAAGAATCAGCCCGACCAGCTTCTGTTCGGTCAGGATGAAGAGGAACCAACCTCGCAGGAAAGCGAAAGCATCATCGACGAAAAGTCGCCTGTCCACTATCAGTATAAGGGAAAGTACATCATGACTGCAGTGAAGTCGGGCCTTATGATTATCGACCAGCATCGTGCACATGTGCGCATTCTCTATGAGCAGTATTTAGGAAAGGTGCCTGGCCGGATGACTTCGCAGAAGGAAATGTTCCCGGAAATTATCCATTTCACGCCTTCCGAGAAGGTGCTGTTGGGAAAGATGATGGACGATCTCCACGCTATGGGTTTCGAACTGACCGATTTGGGCAACGGTGACTATTCTGTCAATGGGGTGCCCTCGGGGCTTGATGGTCTCAATCCTGCTTCTTTGGTCCGCGACATGGTTGCCGCATCGCGCGAAAGCGAAGTGTCCGGAGCTGATGAAATTCGTCGGTCAATGGCTCTCAGTCTGGCTCGTAATGCAGCTATCCCTCAAGGACAGGTACTCGACAACAACGAGATGGAGGACCTCATCAACCGCCTTTTTGCTTGCAACAATCCCAACTACACTCCTGACGGCAATCCTATCCTGTGCATTCTACGTCAGCAGGAGATTGAGCATTTGCTTTCTTAGTTTGTCGCAGTGTGACTTGGGGAAGCTGCCTCGATACTTATGGTGAGGTTCCGCGGCCCTAAACACAGGTTGAGGGCTATTATTTCCACTAGGGCGTAATCAAGGCCTGCTAACCCACTTGTGGGCAGATTGAGGAGTTGCTATGTACTCAAATTCCGGAAGTAAATATTCCTTAGCAAGGGCGCCCTCTTCGACATTTTATTAAGGTGTTCAAGCTCCGTAAGTGCTTATGCTCTTTCTGAGTGGTAGCGTCTCGCTAATGGATACCGATTTTTGTCGAGGCAGATGAGCTTCAAACGGAGAGAGTGTGCAATGAAAAACTTTGTTTTTTGATACGGAAAAATGGGCGTTAAATAATGCTAACACTAACC
>OMVH01000051.1 GCA_900314365.1 uncultured Prevotella sp.
CTCATCGACCCTAACACGATGACCGATTACGGTAAGCTGAAGCGGCTGATAGAGATTGACAAGCTGGAGAGCGAACGCCTCGGCGTCATTCACGACATAGCTGAGAACGGGTTCATCTATGGCCAGATTGTCAGCCATTTCCCCGCCGAGCGCATCATGGAGTATGGCAACTTCGTCAGTCTGCTCTACTACTATGGCATGCTCACCATCGGCGGGGTGGAAGGCGAACTGCTCAAGCTCACCATTCCCAACAACAACGTCCGCCTGCAGTACTACCACTATCTGCTCGATGAATATCAGTCCATAGCGCGGGTCAGCACTTCCCAGCTGAGTTTGTTTTTCAGTCGTGCGGCCCTTCATGGCGACTGGAATCCTCTGATGGACTTCATCCTCAAGGCTTATCACGACACCACAGCCGTGCGCCAGCTCATTGAGGGCGAGCGCAACCTGCAGGGATTCATGAACGCCTATCTCACGCTGACCAACTACTATCTCATAGCTCCCGAGATGGAGTTCGCTCACGGCTATTGCGACTTCTTCCTGCTGCCCAACTACAAGGTCTATCCGATGGTGGCTCACAGCTACATCCTCGAGCTGAAGTATCTCAAGACCGACGCCACCGAGGCTGAGGCCGCTAAGCAGTGGCAGGAAGCCGAAGAACAGATTAAGACCTACGCCGCCGACCGCAAACTGCAATCAATGCTCCACGGCACCAAGCTCCACCCCATCGTGGTGCAGATAAAGGGCTACGACCTCATAAAGATGGAAGAAATAAGACATGATTGACAGACTCACAGTAGAGAAGATTAAGGAAGCAGCGAATATCGTCGACGTAGTGTCGGAATTCGTATCGCTGAAGAAGAGCGGGTCCAACTACAAAGGCCTCTGCCCCTTCCACAACGAGCGCACACCGTCGTTCTTCGTCTCCCCGTCGCGCGGCACCTGCCATTGCTTCGGCTGCGGCAAGGGCGGCAATGCCATTACTTTTCTGATGGAGCTTCGGCAGATGACTTATCCCGAGGCTCTGAGATGGCTCGCTGACAAATACCATATAGAAATTAAGGAAAAGGAACTCACAGAGGAGGAACGCCGCCAGCAGAGCGAACGCGAGAGCATGCTCATCGTCATGGAATGGGCAGCCAAATACTTCGAGAAGACGCTCCACAGCACCGACGACGGGCGCGCCTTCGGCCTTAGCTACCTCCACAGCCGCGGCTTCCGCGACGACACCATTGAGCGCTTCCGTTTAGGCTACGACCTGCAGGACCGTTTCATGCTCGCAGCCACGGCCCTGAAAGAGGGCTACAAGGACGAGTTCATCATCAAGGACGGCATCTGCTACAAGAACGAGCACGGCGAGCTCATCGACCGTTTCGCAGGCCGCGTCATCTTCCCCTGGCTCAGCGTCAGCGGTAAGGTGATTGGCTTCTCGGGCCGTGTGCTCGACTCCCGGACGAAGGGCGTGATGCAGAAATACGTCAACTCGCCCGACTCCGAGCTGTTCCACAAAGGGCACGAGCTCTACGGCATCTATCAGGCCAAGCAAGCCATAGCCAAGAACGACCGCGTCTACTTAGTGGAGGGACAGGCCGACGTCATCTCCATGTACCAGTGCGGAATTGAAAATGTCGTAGCCGGTTCGGGCACTGCACTCACTCCTCAGCAAATACATCTGCTCCACCGGTTCACTTCGAACATCACTCTCGTCTACGACGACGACGAGGCAGGCCACCACGCGGCTCTGCGCGGTACGGACATGCTGCTTCAGGAGGGCATGAACCTCAAGGTGCTGCTGCTTCCCAACGGCGACGATCCCGACAGCTTCGCCCGCAAGAACACGGCAGAAAGCTTCAGGCGCTACATAGCGGAGCACGAGACCGATTTCATAGAGTTCAAGACCAGGCTGCTCACCGACGGTACCGACGACCCGCAGAAGCGCTCAGCCACCATCAACAGCATCGTCAACAGCATCGCCTACGTGCAGGACCCCGTGCTGCGCGACACTTACATCCATGAGTGCGCCGAGCGCATGCACATCAGCGAGAGCACCCTCATCAGCCAGATGAACAACTACATCCGCTCCGGGCGCGAAGCTGATCAGCGGCGAGAGCAGCGGCAGCAGGAGAATGCCGCGCAAGAGCTCCTTCAGCAGGACCCGCACGAGAAGACCGAGCCTCAGGTGGAGCAGCTCATGATAAAGCTCGTCATTCAGAAGGGCGAGCAAGTCATCTACCCCGCAGTGGAAGTAGCCGAGGGCGACGTGCGCGACTTCAATGTGGCACAGTATTTTGCGGCCTCTCTCGGAGCCGACGGCCTGCTCTTCCACAACCCGCTCTACAACAGAATCCTGCAAGAGGCCGTCGACCACAGCGCTGACCCCGGCTTCAAGGCTGAGCCCTACTTCATTCACCATGCCGACCTCGACATCAGCCGCATCGCAGACGACGTCAGCGTGGACCGTTATCAGATGGCCGACAAGAAGGAAGAAGGGCGCGAGTCGGACCGATTTCTTGACGAGGAGGCCAAGCGGGAGGCCGAGATGCAGAAAACGCGCCAACTGGCCGACCACCTGCTGCTCGACTTCCGGCTCGACTACGTGGAGACCCACCTGCGGGAGCTGCAACAGCAAATATCTCTCCCGGGACAGTCACCGGAACAGCTCACGAGGCTCATGGCCGAATACCGCGACATGCAGACCGCACGCAACAAGATAGCCAAGCTGCTCGGCAACGACATCGTGAGCTGAGCAAAGCCCGCGGCCGGCAATCCGTCAACGACAGGAAATGATGTACCTTCTATACCTACACTGGACCTTCATCGTGGTCTACGTCCTCATCGACATCGCCATGATGATAACCATACTGCTCGACAACAGGCAGCCTGCCAAGACCATGGCCTGGCTGCTGGTATTGTTTTTCATGCCCATCGTGGGCATCATCCTCTATTTCTTCTTCGGACAGAACACGCGGAAGGAACGCGTCATCAGCCAGCAGAGCCTCGACCAGCTCGTAAAGCGATCCATGCTGGAGTTTGCCGAGCAGAAGGACCTGCGCGTGCCGGCTGAGTACCGCCCCCTGGTGAGCCTCTTCGCCAACCAAAGCCTGGCACTGCCCTTCAAGGACAACGAGGTGGACATCTACACCCGGGGCAGCGACTTCTTCCTGGCTCTGCTTTCGGCCATCGGACAAGCCCGGCACCACATCCACCTCGAATCGTTCGTCTTTGCCGACGACCCTCTGGGCAATCTCATTGCCGATGCCCTCATCGACAAGGTGCGGCAGGGCGTGGAAGTGAGGGTCATCTTCGACGACGTAGGCAACTGGAAAGCCCGCAAGCACTTTGCCGAGCGTATGCGCGACGGCGGCATCGACGTGCGCTCCTTCCTCCCCGTACTCTTCCCCGCCTTCACCAGCAAGGCCAATTACCGCAACCACCGCAAGCTTTGCATCATCGACGGCCAGACGGGCTTCATCGGAGGCATGAACATCGCCCTTCGCTACATCCGCGGCACGGGCAAGCAGCCTTGGCGCGACACGCACCTCAGAGTCCGCGGAGGCTCCGTCTACGCCATGCAGCGGGCTTTCCTCGTCGACTGGTACTTCGTCGACCGCACGCTGCTCTCCGGCCAAAAATACTATCCTCCCGTCAATCCCCCGATAAGCAACGACTGCATCGCCCAGGTGGTGCCCAGCTCCCCTGTCTCGCCCTGGCACGAGATAGAGCAGGGCTACGTGCGCATCCTCCTGCAGGCCCGCAGCTACGTCTACATGGAGACGCCCTATTTCATGCCCACAGAGCCCATTCTCTTCGCCATGCGCACGGCTGCCGTAGCCGGTGTGGACATCCGCCTCATGGTGCCCCTTCGCGGCGACACGCCCATCTGCGACTGGGCCAGCCACTCTTATCTGAGGGAAGTCGTAGAGGCGGGAGTGAAGATTTACCTCTACAAAGCGGGCTTCAACCACTCGAAACTGCTCATCAGCGACGACGGTGTCTGCACCTGCGGCTCGTCGAACATTGACTTCCGCAGCTTCGAGCACAACTTCGAGTCGAACATCTTCTTCTACGACCGCGGCATGTCGCTGCGGCTCAAGGAGGTGTTCCTCAAGGACCAGGAGCAATGTTTCATGATTGACGAGGTGAAGAAGCTCAACAAACCGCCCTTCCTCAAGCGCCTCTGGGAATCGCTGGTACGCCTTCTCTCACCACTCATGTAGCGGAGCTTGACAGCGAAAAAGCCCCTGCTCCCCCACCGGAGGAGGAACAAGGACTTCTGCTATACCAATCAAAAAAATAAAAAAAAGCTTCTTTTACAGAGGATATTCCTCGAAGGCATAGAGCACCGTGGAGAGATAGCGCTCGCCCGTGTCGGGAAGCAGGGCCACCACTCGCTTGCCCTTGTTCTCGGGACGCCTGGCAATCTCTGTAGCTGCGAAGGCTGCGGCACCCGAGGAGATGCCCACGAGCAGCCCTTCCTCGCGGGCCAGCTGGCGTCCGGCGAGAATGGCGTCGTCGTTGGCCACATCGAACACTTCGTCGATGACACTGCTGTCGTAGGTCTTGGGGACGAAGCCGGCGCCGATGCCCTGAATCTTGTGCGGGCCCGACTTGCCACCGCGCAGCACAGGAGAGTCGACAGGCTCCACGGCCACAATCTTCACGTCGGGATTCAGCTCCTTGAGCCTGCGGCCGATGCCCGACACGGTGCCTCCGGTGCCGACGCCGGCCACGAAGATGTCGACCTTGCCATCAGCGTCGTCCCAGATTTCCTTGCCCGTGGTCTGATAGTGCTTCTCGGGATTGGCAGGATTCTCGAACTGCTCGAGGATGACGGAGCCGGGAATGGAGTCGCGCAGCTCCTCGGCAGCCTTTATAGCCCCGGGCATGCCGTCCTTGCCGCTGGTGAGCTTCACCTGGGCTCCGTAAGCCTTCACGAGGTTGCGGCGCTCCACGCTCATCGTCTCGGGCATGGTGAGGATGAGCTTATAGCCCTTGACAGCCGAGACCAGAGCCAGTCCCACGCCCGTATTGCCGCTGGTGGGCTCTATGATGGTGCCGCCGGGCTTGAGCTTGCCCTCTTTTTCGGCAGCCTCGATCATGGCCAGGGCTATACGGTCCTTCACGCTGCCGCCGGGGTTGAAGAATTCCACTTTGGCCACGACGGGTGTGTCGAGACCGCGCAGGGCGGAGTATTTTCTAAGCTCCACGAGAGGAGTGCGACCGATGAGGTCGGTTATTTGCTTGTAAATCATAATTCTCTTTCTTTTAGTTGATAAAATAACTTATTTTTCGTTCTTCACTGCCTCGAAAGCCTGGTCGAGGTCAGCGATGAGGTCCTCATAGTGCTCGGTGCCGATGCTCAGCCGGATGGTGCCGTCGAAGATGCCCTGCTCGGAGGCTTCCTCCTCGCTCAGCTCCGAGTGGGTGGTGCTCTTGGGGTGTACGACAAGCGACTTCACGTCGGCCACGTTGGCCAAGTCGGAGAATATCTTCAGATGGTCGATGAAGTCCCAGGCCTTTTGCTGGCTGCCATCAATCTCGAAGGTGAAGATGCTCCCCGCTCCATTGGGGAAATAGCGCTCGTAGAGGTCATGATTGGGATGTCCGGGCAGCGAGGGATGGTTGATTTTCTTCACCTGCGGCTGCTGGCGGAGATAGTCGATAACCTTCAGGGTGTTGAACACATGGCGCTCCACTCTCAGCGAGAGAGTCTCCAGGCCCTGGAGCAGCACCCAGGCGTTGAAGGGAGAGATGCAGGCACCCTCATCGCGCAGCAGCAACGCACGCACGCGGGTGACGAAGGGGGCGGGCAGCTTGCCGAAGACGAGTCCGTGGTAGGAAGGGTCGGGCTGAGTGAAGCCGGGGAACTTGTCGTTCTGGAAATAGTCGAACTTACCGCCGTCGACAATCACTCCACCCAGCGAAGAGCCGTGGCCTCCGATGAACTTCGTGGCCGAGTGCACCACGATGTCGGCTCCGTGCTCAATGGGGCGGATGAGGTAGGGCGTGCCGAAGGTGTTGTCGATGACCAGGGGTATGCCGTGCTTGTGGGCAATGGCTGCCGAGCGCTCAATGTCGCTGATGTTGGAGTTCGGGTTGCCGAGGGTCTCTATGTAGACGAGCTTTGTGTTGGGCTGGATGGCCTTCTCCAGGGCATCGTAGTCGTCGGGGTTGACGAAGGTGGTCGCAATGCCGTATTTGCTCAGCGTGTGCTTGAGGAGGTTGTAGGTTCCGCCGTAGATGGTGTCCGTGGCCACCACGTGGTCGCCGGCAAAGGCCAGGTTCGTGATGGCATATGTCACGGCAGCTGCACCCGAGGCCACAGCCAGTCCGCCCACACCGCCTTCGAGAGCGGCCACGCGGTCCTCGAACACGCCCTGAGTGGTGTTGGTGAGCCGGCCGTAGATGTTTCCGGCATCCTTCAGGTGGAAGCGGTCGGAGGCGTGCTGTGCACTGTGGAACACGTAGGAGGTGGTCTGATAGATGGGTACGGCGCGCGCGTCGGTGGCGGGGTCGGCCTGTTCCTGTCCTACGTGGAGTTGCAGTGTCTCGAAATGAAGCTTTTTCTCGTTGCTCATAATGTTGTCCTTTCTTTTTTTGGCCTTCCGTGGACCCTAATGGGAGGTCGGAATAGCCTTGATGATACATTTATTGATATTCACGCTGCAAAGGTACTTCGATTTTTTCTACCCCACAATCCCACAATTAGGGCATTTGGCATACCACATCTGTGGTATTTGATCCCTTTTCCCGCTCCGAAGGGGCCTTTGCTGCTGCCGGAGCCATATATATATATAAGGTGGAAGATGCGCAGGGGGGTGGCAGCGCCGGGCGCCGGTGTCTCACGATTGTCACACAGCCCGGGCTCGACCTTCCGCCCTTACGGCTCTGCAATCCTTTCCGACTGTCATATTTTTCGTATAATATCTTTCAAACCGCCCTTTTAGCTTTTGTTATGATAACAAATATTAATTTGTTGCGATTTTTCTACTGAAATCGTTTTGCCTTTCAGAAAATAATTTCTAACTTTAACGCGTGAAATAAAGAAGAACATAACTTTTTTGGACAAAGCTAGACCACTATGAAAGAAACGAAAGAAAAATTGCGGGATTTTTTCAATAGTCTGGCATCAGATGCCAAAGACACTATTGATGAGGTAAGACAGAATATCAAGTCTGATATCTGGTACACTTAAATCTACTGACTCTCTACCCATAAAATGAGGCGGCCCTTCTCTGAAAAAAAAGACGAGGAACCGCCCCGTTTATGCAGCCGGGAGTTTTCTTTTCTCTCCTACCTCGGGAGATGGAAGGCTTCCGTCATCTCCTTCATCTGCTCGTCGCTCATTCCCTCAGGCTCAAAGCCCATGGCCTTGCAGTCGAGATAGATGCGTGCGCTCTTCGAGAGTACGTCCACCTGGTCGAAGGCATCCATGATGTCGAGGCCCTTGGCGAAGACTCCGTGCTTCTCCCACATCACCACGTCGTAGTCCTCGAGTTCCCTGAGTGTGGCCTGTGCCAGGCTGACGCTTCCAGGCAGCCCGTAGGGCACTATGCCGAGACCGAGCGGACAGAAGGCCTTCGTCTCGGGAATCATGCTCCACAGGAGCCTCGTGAGCACGTCCTTGCCCAGGAATTTCCGGCAATGGCTCATAGCCACGAGCTCGATGGGATGCGTGTGCAGGGTGGCCCTGTAGGGTGAGTGCTCCTCTATGAGCCTGTTGTGCACCGCGAGATGGCTGGGCAGCTCCGAGGTGGGCACTACGGGATTATCGGCAACGATGACGTAGCTGCTGCAATCGTCCAGGATGCGGATGACGCTGCCGTTGGCCATAGGCCAGCGGGCCAGGTCGCGCATGCGCTTGCCCGTGCCCTTGCAGTAGAACCAGGCTCCCTTCAGCGAGGGCAGCGTCTCCCCTATCGGCCTGACCTCGCTGATGGCCGGCAGCGCGCGCATTGCCTCGTCGACGAGCCCGGTGATGTTCACTGTGATGTTGCCGCCGTTGCGCTCAGCCCAACCGTTCTGCCAAAGGTAGCCGGCGACCTCAGCTATCTTGTCCACTTCTTTCTTCAGGGCTGGACGACCCTCTAATATACTTTTCATAGTCTTTATGGTGTAATTGCATTTAACAACTGCAAAGTTAATGTTTTCTCGTATGGAAAGACACCAAGATTTGATAAAAAAACTTTGCAGAATGCTATTTGCCCGGAAGTCAGGAGGAGAGGAGGCGCTCCCTGCGCTGACTTATGGCGCAGGCCCCCGGAAACAGCGGAGCCCCGCCCCCGCATGCAGGCGCAGAGCCTGCCGGTGAGGGCCGGGGGATTTCTGTCTTACTGCCCTCACATGCAGCTGGTCAAGCCCAGCGTGGTGGCGATGGCGGTGAGGATGGAGCCTGCTTCGACCATCTACGAGGGCGAGCCCGTGTTCATAGAAGTGGAATAAAACGTGTGCATCGCAACCGCCTTGCAGCCCCCCTCCTCACAGCAATGGGCGCAGCCTCTACAGCCGCGCCCATGCAGTGTTCAGGGGGTGTCGTTATTGATAGTTTGGATTCTTGCTCATTGAGAGATCATCGTTTCCTACTTGATGATTACTTTCCTTCCGTCGATGATGTAGAGTCCCTTGGGCAAGCGGTCAGGATTGCCGCTGAGCTTGCGGCCGTCCACCGTATAGACTCCGGCAGAGGCATTGTCCGTCGAAGTGGAGACCGTGCTGATGCCCGTCGAAGCTCCGCCGGTGCTGAATCCCACAGACTTTGCATCGGCGAGCGTGGGGTCGACGAAGAAGGCGCGGAAGGGAGCCACGAAAGCATTGGCGTTGACCGTGCCGTTGAGGTCGGTGATGCGCTGCCACTGCTGGCTTGCGGCACTGAGGGTATAGACATAGTGTCCCAGGGCGTCGTCATGGCTGAGCGTCGAGAGCGAGCCCACAAAGCCGTCGCCGGCATCAGAGGCGGTCAGACGGTCACCGATGGTGTAGCGTCCCTTGGTCTCCACTTTGGCGTTGTTCACCGGTGCGAGCGTAATGCCGGTCCGATTGCACGCTACGAGGTAGGGCTCATTGGCCTCCAGACGGTCGGCAGCGGTGAAGGAGTAGGTATAGTGCCCCTCGCTGCCCTCGCGCCCTGTGAACCGGTAGACCGTCATGCCCCCGGGGACCTCAGCCTCGTAAGGCAGACAGAGCGTGCTGTAGCCTTGGGCGAAGGAGCGGTCGAAGGTAGCCTTGAGCGCTGTGAAGGAACCTTCGTCGGTGCCCTCATTGCTGTCGTAGAGGGGCACGGAAATGCCGTGGGCGACGTAACTGCCGTTCTCCCGGGTTGTGTCGTAGAGAGCCAGGTGCTCGCAGACGCCCTTGCCGGCACTGAAGCGCACGACATTGGTCTCGTCGGCACCACTCTTCTTCCCGGCCTCGTTGGTGAACACCAGCGTATGGACAGGCAGTCCGGCCTCGGTGCGCGTCACATTGGACGAGCCACGGGCGTCGCGCAGGTCGAGATATTCGAGACGGCTCGCCCCCTTGAAGGAATTAGCGCTCACGGCACTGAGACTGCCGTTCAGCGAGAGCCTTCGCAGAGCGGTGCCGCTGAAAGCCTCCCCGCCGACAGCAGCGAGCTGCGGAGCGTCGAGCAGGGTGCGGGCGAAGCGCATGTTGCGGCTGCCGCTGAAAGCCGAGCTGCCGATGGTGGTGAGCTGGCTAGCGTCGGCCAGGCTCACTTCATAGAGATTGGCGCTTTGAGCAAGGGCATTCTCACCAATGGTCCTGACGCCGGAGGGAACAACGAGGTCGAAATCCAGGTCGCCCAAGGCCGTAGCGAGACTGTAGGTGTAAAAATTGTCGTAGCGCGCCTTAGTGTCCACCGTGCAGGCCACAATGCCCACCACGGTCTTGCGCTCACCCCCCACGGTCAGCTCCGAGGGTACGGCGAGCTTCACGCGTCCGTCCCGCTCAGGAGTAAAGGAACCTTTGACGTAGACAACGTTCACGCCACCCTCAGCAGGCTGCGTGTACCAGACGATTCCGCTCACAGCATCCGCAGCCACCGTGTTGTTGCCGATAAGAGCGGGTATCGGGTCCTCGTCCGACGAATAGGGAGCATCGCCGGTGGGCACGAACTGGAAGTCGGTCGAGACGAACACGCCGTCATTGCAGTTCCAGCGCTGGTCGGGCGTCATGGCACTGTAGTCGATGCCGCGCACCACGGAGAAAATACCGGCGAGTCCCACCTGACAGCCGAACTTCTGATTGTTGAGCATGGAGAACGAGCCCCAGGAGTAACCGCGCTGCAGCGTGCGCTCCATGCCGTTGTTGCTGAAGTTATTGAAGTCGCTGTACTTGCTGTCAAGATATTCTCCCTCGGGCACATAGGAGCTGAAGAGCTCATGGCCGGCATCGCTGACGAAGTGGTACTTTCCGTTCTTCATAAAGCAACGCCATCGGGCCGCAGCCTTCCGGTCGTCGCTGTAGCCCTCGAACGTGTCGCCGCTGACGAATTTCTGTCCGTGGCCGTCGTCAACCACGTAATAATAGGTCTTGCGGCTGTAGGGATTGAGATAGAAGCGGGCGTAATAGTAGTTGCCGTCGGTGGGCTTGACCACGTCGTCGTCGCCGATTTGCGTGAGCAGCGTCATCTTCTCGTTGAGTGCATCAACGTCGGCCATAGTAGCATCCGCCTTGACATCCCTTCCGGAGAAAACCTTGTCGTAGGCCTTCTTGAAGTCTTTCGATGCCTGCAGCCAGTCGTAGGGATAGCCCAGACGGCCCATGTTCTCGTAGAGCGCCTGAGCCATGGTGCGGAGCTTGCGGGCCTCGAAGCTCACCAGGTCGCTGCCGGAGAGCGTCTCGGGCAGCATGAAAGTCTGGGTGTAGGTGTAGCTGATGCCGTTGTATCCGGCCTTGTAGCTGCGCACCACGATGGAGCCCTGCACGACATCATCGGGGTTCACACACGTAATCAGGGTGTTGGGCGAACTGGTTGGATAAGCCACCATCTCGACGCGCTCAGGTATCTCGTCGACGGAGTTCACCCTCACCATCGGCGCGGGCATCTCGTCCTTGGAGTTCTTCGGCTTGAAGAGGACCCGCTGCCGGGCCGGGTCCATGGTGAAGCCCTGGGCCACGGCACCGTCGCCCTGCATGGAATATTCCTGCGAGGGAGAGATGTCGTAGGCGGCCTCGCCCTTCACCTCCACCTTGAACCTTCCGCCGTTCTCCTGCAGGCGCCAGCCATTATAGCTCGTCTTTCCGATGTAGAGGTAAGGCATCGTCAGGGTGCAGGAGCCCGTATTGTCCACGTCGTCGGCAAGAATGTATTTGTAGGTCTGCCCGAAGTCGTCGGAGAGCAGGATGCGCACCTTGCTGTCGGTGCCGTAGAGGTCGGTGCAGGGCGTCCAGGTGATGGTGACCTTTCGCCCGGGATAGTACCGGCTGTTGCTGTTCTCGAACTTTACGGTTTTGATTCTGAAGGCCTCGCCGTCGACAATATTGAGTTTCACCCGCATGGCGTCGTATCGCGAATGGTCGCGCACTGCGGCCAGGAAGGTGTATGAGCCCACGCTTGAGGCATCGGAGTATTGCTCGTAATGGTTCTGCCCGTCGGTCTTCTCGCTTTCCGTCAGAATCGCAGGGTCGACGAAACGCGGCTGGAACATGATGCAGTTGTCGCGCTTCTCCTTGTAAGCGGGCCGGAGGGTGTTGGCGTTCTCGGGAGCACCCTTGGAGACATCAAAGGAGTTGACATTGTAGTAATAGCTGCCGTCGTCCTTCGTCGTCGTGGGGAGATAGAACTGGAAATTGGAGCCAAGGGTCACAGTGTACTCGCTCTTGATGCGGCTGCGGTCCAGCATCGGGTCCGAGCCCTGTTCGTCCTCGGCATAAGGTGTGACTGTCTCGTTGGAAATCACCTGCTCCAGTTGGGTCCTGTCAGCATCCTTATAGTAGTTCAGGTTGTTCAGCGTATTGCGCATCTGGTTGATACTGGGCAGCGAGAAGAAGTTGCGCGGACTGCCATAGCTCATGATGCTCGTACCACGGCCGGGCTCCGTGCAGATGGCATCCGACCAGATGTGAGTGTGCTCAGCGCCGAAGCTGTGGCCAATCTCGTGGGCGATGGTGACGTTGGCGCGTACGGCCCACGCGCTGCCCTTCTGATTGGGGTTTCCGGCACTGCCCAGCTGGGCCACGCCGGCACGTCCGCTTCCGGGGTCACCGATGAGGATACCGAGGTCGTAGCCGTCGCTGCCGCCCAGACAAGCGTCGACAATCTCCTTGCTGCGGATAAGGCGCGTGTTGTTGTTAGCGTAGGGATCGAGTGAGAGATTATGGTCGTTAAGGGTGTAGAGAATGAGCCGCTCGTCGCGCACAATCTTAAACCTGATACCAACCTCGGGCGTGAAATAGCTGTTGAGCTCATCCTCCAGCTCATCCCACCATTTGAACACCTCGGCCCTGACGGCTTCCTTGTCAAGGGTGGCAGCGCCGTTGCCGAATCCTGTCTGCACATACTCAGGCAGGATGCAGGTGGCCAGACGGAAGGTGTAGACTTTCCCGCGGTTCCTTATGACGGAGGTAGCAGAGGGATTGTCGAAATGGGAGGGCACACGGCGTGCGGCAGCCCGCATGAAGTCGGTGTACTCCTTGGGGACAATCACCTCACAACTGTCATGGGTATCAGTGACCGACTGTGCTTGCACCGTCTGAGGCAAGCTTAAAGAAAAAACAAGTGCTGTCAGGCCAAGGGACAGCTGCCGAAGCAATGGGAGAAAAAATTTCTTCATTGTTGGTCTATTATTAAAAGATTAGCATTAAGTACACCGAAATATTATATAGCGATATGCAAATTTACAATAATTACAAAGAAAACATATCACACTTCCCCTATTATTAACAAATAATAGCACAAAAGCGCTCCCTCTGCAATTATTCCGGACATCCGCAACATGGGGGCGGGCGCATGTCCACTTGCAGGAGACGCTGCCCCTACCCTATTCTCCGACTGCTGACAGAAGCTCAAAGGCAGGCATGCTGCTTGCAGAACGGGCTCCCACACTATCAATCCGCAGAAAAAACAACTACCGGATGCAAATTTTAGTGTAAAAGCTTTGCATCTTTGGATTTTTTCCATACATTTGCAACATCATATCAGGTGCAAACACCTCTCAACTAAAACCAAATGAACAAGAATACGTTCCTCTACCGGGCTTTCGACCTATACTACGACGGTTTCCGCCGCATGACCCTTGGCAAGACACTGTGGGCCGTGATACTGGTGAAGCTCTTCATCATCTTCGCCGTGCTGAAGCTGTTCTTCTTTCCCAACTACATCAAGAGCCACGCCCACGGCGACGAGAGCTCCTTCGTCTCGGAGCAGGTTCTCAAACGCGCCCCCTGAGCGGGAACGGCAGCCTGCCGGCATGAAGCAACTACAATCCACAAACATAATCTAAAGCAACATTATGAATGAATTTCTAAGCATCAGCACTGCGGCCATTGACTGGTCGAGGGCACAGTTTGCCCTTACCGCCATCTACCACTGGCTCTTCGTCCCCCTGACGTTGGGCCTCGCCCTCATCATGGGCATCGTGGAGACCTGCTACTACCGCACCCGCAACCCCTTCTGGAAGGAAGCTTCCCACTTCTGGCAGCGCCTCTTCGGCATCAACTTCGCCATGGGTGTGGCCACCGGCATCATCCTGGAATTCGAGTTCGGAACCAACTGGAGCAACTACTCCTGGTTCGTGGGCGACGTCTTCGGCGCTCCGCTCGCCATCGAGGGTATCGTGGCCTTCTTCATGGAGTCCACCTTCGTAGCCGTCATGTTCTTCGGCTGGAAGAAGGTCTCCCCCGGCTTCCACTTAGCCTCCACGTGGCTCACCGGCATCGGCGCCACCATCTCGGCCTGGTGGATTCTCGTGGCCAACGCCTGGATGCAGTACCCCATCGGCCAGACTTTCAATCCCGACACCATGCGCTTCGAGATGGATTCCTTCGCTCAGGTGGCTCTCTCGCCCTTCGCTGTCGACAAGTTCTGCCACACGGTGACCTCGGCCTGGATTATCGGTGCAGTGTTCGTCGTGGCTGTAAGCAGCTGGTACCTGCTGAAGAAGCGCGAGGAGAAACTGGCCAGGGAGAGCATCAAGATAGCCTCCGTGGTGGGGCTCTGCGCATCGCTGCTGGCTGCCTTCACCGGTGACAACTCAGCCTACATGGTGTCGCAGACACAGCCCATGAAGTTAGCAGCCATGGAAGCACTCTATGACGGCGGCAAGGGCCAGAGCCTGACTGCCGTCGCATGGGTGAATCCCTTCGAGCAGCCCGACTACACGAATGAGAAGGAGCCCCCTCTGCGCATCGGCATCCCCAAGGGGCTCTCGCTGCTGGCAACCCATAGCCTCGACGGCATGGTGCCCGGAGTGAACGACATCCTCAAGGGATACACCAAGGACAACGGAGAGAAGGAACCGTCGGTAGAAGAGAAAATGGCCCGCGGACGAAAGGCCATCGCCGCTCTGACGGCCTACCGCAACGGAAAGAAGGACGAAGCCACGCGCAAGCAGCTGGCCGACAACATCGCCTACTTCGGCTACGGCTACGTGAAGGATCCCCATCAGGTGGTGCCCTATATCCCCGTGAACTTCTGGGCCTTCCGCGTGATGGTGGGAACGGGCTGTCTGCTCATACTCTTCTTCCTCCTGGTCATCTACTTCACCTACAAGAAGAAATCCATCGACCGCCAGCGGTGGCTGCTCTTCGGCGGCATAGCACTGCTGCCCCTGTCCTACATCGCAAGTGAAGCCGGATGGCTCGTGGCTGAGTTCGGACGACAGCCGTGGACTATCCAGGACATGCTCCCGACGTGGGCTGCCGTCTCCGACCTCAACTCGGGCTCTGTGGCTCTGACCTTCTTCCTCTTCCTTTTCCTCTTCACGGCTATGCTGGCAGTGGAAATCAGTATCCTCTGCAAGCAGATAAAGAAAGGCAACATCAAGACCAACGAATAAAACAAAAAAAAACGTCACTATGAGCTATATATTTCTGCAACATTACTGGTGGCTCGTCATCAGCCTGTTAGGTGCTTTACTCGTGTTCCTTCTCTTCGTACAAGGTGCCAACAGCATGATTTTCTGCATTGGGAAGACCCCCGGGGAACGGCGCATGGTCATCAACTCCACGGGCCGCAAATGGGAAATCACCTTCACGACCCTTGTCACCTTCGGCGGAGCCTTCTTCGCTTCGTTCCCGCTCTTCTACAGCACAAGCTTCGGCGGAGCCTACTGGCTTTGGATGATAATCCTCTTCTCGTTCGTGCTCCAGGCCGTGAGCTATGAGTTTCAGAACAAGCTTGGCAACTTCTTCGGACCGCGCGTGTTCCAGGTGTGCCTCGTCATCAACGGCATCATAGGACCGCTGTTGCTTGGCGGCGCCGTGGCTACCTTCTTCGACGGCTCCAACTTCATCGTGGCCAAGAACAACATCACCGACGGCCTGCAACCCGTCATCAGCCGCTGGGCCAATGGCAGCAACGGACTCGATGCCCTGCTCGACATCTGGAATCTCGTCTTCGGTCTGGCCGTGTTCTTCCTCGCCCGGCTCCTCGGCTCCCTCTACATGCTCAACAATATCGACGACGAGACGCTGCGTCCACGCTGCCGCCGCCACACGCTCACGAACACCGCGATATTCCTCGTGCTCTTCCTCACCTTCCTCGTGCGCACACTTCTCAAGGACGGCTTCGCCTACGATGCCACAAGCGGTGCCATCTTCATGGAGCCCCACAAATACTTCAACAACCTCATCACGATGTGGCCGCTGCTCTGCATCTTCCTCGTCGGTGTGGTGCTGGTGCTCTTCGGAGTCGTCAAGACGGTGATGAGCAAGACCTATTATAAAGGAATATGGCCGGTGGGCATCGGTGTCGTCATGGTGGTGCTTGTGCTCTTCCTCATCGCTGGATGGAACAACACGGCCTACTACCCGTCAAACGCCGACTTGCAGAGCTCGCTTACCATCGCCAACAGCTGCAGCAGCAAGTTCACCCTCAACGTGATGTTCTACGTCTCGCTGCTTGTGCCGGTGGTCTTTGCCTACATCTACTACGCATGGAAGCAAATCGACCGGCAGAAGCTCACGAAAGAGGAGATTCAGGAAGGCGAAGCTTACTGACAAAGTCTTCCGCCTCAGAATAACAACATGCTGAGCATCTTCTTCCTTCATGGGGAGGAGATGCTCAGATGGTTAAAAACACTCACCCCGGAATGTCCCCCACTCCAGCTATGGAAGAATCCACCAAGCAGCTTCTCCGACAACTCGCCACGAGGTTCGAGACAGAAAGCTTCATGAACGGCGACCCTTCGTGGTTCATGCACCAAGTCAGGGGCAGAACCAATCAGGAAGTCATGGGATTCATTGCAGCTACTCTGAGCTATGGCTCCCGCAAACAGTTTATGCCCAAGATAAGCCTCATCTTAGAAGCCTCGCACGGAGAGCCTTCCGACTGGATTCTGCGCGGAGGCTATGAGGAAGCATTCCCCTCGTCGGAGAAAAGCTTCTACCGACTCTATTCCTATGCCCGGATGCGCAGTTACTTCGAAGTGCTCAGAGAGCTGCTCTGCGGCTACGGCTCTTTGGGGGCATTTGCACGCGAAGCCGTCACTACGCGTTCCACTGCCGACACCGATGTCGTGGCCGTGCTGAAGGCTCTCACAAGCTACTTCCAAAGGCATGGGCTCAAAGGCATCGTTCCGCTTCCCGTCAGCTCACTCTGCAAGCGACCCTGCATGTGGATGCGATGGATGGTCAGAGACCACTCCCCCGTCGACCTCGGACTGTGGAGCCATTTCGTAGACAAGCGCAATCTGCTCATCCCCCTGGACACTCACGTGGTGCAAATGGCACGCAACTTGAAACTCATTGGCAACCAGAGTCCCACTTGGAAAACCGTGGTGAGCCTGTCGCAGAGCCTCAGTGAGGTGTTCCCCGACGACCCTGCGCGTGGCGACTTTGCCCTCTTCGGCTACGACGTTATGCGGCCCACAGCCCACAATCAGCATGAGACTGCATAAGATAAGAATCAGGGCTGGTGCGGAAAAGCCCTTCCGCGTGCTCTTCATGGCCGACACTCATCTTGCAGTGGCCGACCACGCGGCTGCCGGCGAATGGCAGGAGTTCAGCAAGCGGAGAGCCGGCTACTTTCCTCATTCCATCCGTCATCTTCAGGAAGCCACTGAATACGCGAGCTGCCACGGGGAGATGATGATTCATGGGGGCGACCTCATAGATTTTGTCAGTACAGCCAACGTTCTTTTGGCACAACGCCTTCTCAAGAATGCAGATGTATTCTTCTGCCCCGGCAATCATGAATACTCACGCTGGGCAGGAGAGAAAGGAAGCGACTGGGAGGCTTGCGCTCAATCGAAAGGGCAACCCACGGCTCTGTCCTGCAATCTGCCGACTGTAAGGAAGGTACATGGCATACTCTTCGCTACGCTCAACGACTGCGACTACCAGGTGAACGAATCCGAATGGGAAAGGCTTCGGAAAGTGATGGAAATGGGATTGCCCGTTGTCTTGGTATGCCACGTTCCGTTCTTCACCCCCAAGCTCTGCGAATCCAATCTGCAGTTGACTCGCCGTGAAGACGCATTCCTCACGGGGCTGCCCATAGCCATCTCCTCAAAGTTGCGCTACGACCCGGCTCTCCCTCCTTCCGAAGAATGGCGCAACAGTGCAATCCAGCAAAGGGCGTCTGCCACAACCTTGCAATTCACAGAGTGGTTGCGGCAGCAGAAACCGCTCAAGACCATCCTCACCGGACATTGCCACCACTTTTTCGCCGAGCCCTTCTCTTCCACCGCTGTACAATATGTCGTTGGCCCTCATTTCTATGGTGAAGCTCTGGAGATAACCTTTCTCTAAGAAATTTCGGCAAAGACGGCAAACATTTCCTCATTGCCAAAGACAGTATGGAAGCCAGCAAGTAGCTTCCCCAACTGAAGAAGACCCTCGGCAACGATTTCAAACACATGGCGCGGGGAAAAAATACACAGGGCTTCGACGATACGACTTATATGAGCGCTTCAGAGACTTTGAGAATCGGTTCGGCAAATAGAATCGACTAAAACACAGCACACAAGAAAATGAAAACGAGCGAAAATCCTTTTGTTATCAGGAACTTCGCTCGTTTCGCTTGGGTGGGGGGTGGGACTCGAACCCACGACATTCAGAACCACAATCTGACGCTCT
>OMVH01000245.1 GCA_900314365.1 uncultured Prevotella sp.
ACATTCTTACCGTCGGCACTGAAAACGGATGTCATTCCGATTTTTCTTCCAATTAATCCTGGCATTTCAATGTTGATTTATAAATTAGACCTTGATTTCCACTTCTACACCGCTCGGAAGCTCCAGCTTCATCAGAGCGTCAACAGTCTTGGCCGTCGAGCTGTAAATGTCGATAAGGCGCTTGTAGTCTGAGAGCTGGAACTGCTCACGCGACTTCTTGTTGACGAACGTACTGCGGTTGACAGTGTAAATACGCTTGTGCGTAGGCAATGGAATGGGACCGCTTACAACGGCTCCCGTCGACTTCACTGCCTTGACAATCTTCTCTGCTGACTTGTCGACCAGCTGATGGTCGTACGATTTCAGCTTGATTCTGATTTTCTGACTCATTTTGTCTTTTAACTTGTTTGTTTATTTGTAAGTTGGAGCAGGGCAACTCTCATAAGAGTCATTCGCTATAAGAGCGCTCTGCCCCAATTCATTTTACTTCAAGAACTCTGAATGTCCGTGAATCTCGTCGAGCACCTGCTTGGCAAGAGCTGTTGAGACAGGAGCGTGGTGATCATACTCCATGGAGCTCGTAGCACGTCCGGAGGTAATGGTGCGCAGAGCTGTCACATAACCGAACATTTCAGCCAAGGGCACCATAGCCTTCACGATGCGTGCACCACTGCGTGCCTCATCCATACCCTGGACAAGTCCACGGCGCTTGTTGAGGTCGCCAATCACGTCACCCATATTCTCTTCAGGAGTCACAACCTCCACCTTCATGATAGGCTCCATCAGTACGGGGTGAGCCTTCGGGCAGAGAACCTTGAATGCCTGGTGAGCAACGAGCTCGAACGAGAGCTGATCGGAATCCACAGGGTGGAAGCTACCATCGTTGAGGGTTACCTTCAGACCCACCATCGGGAAGCCACCGAGCACACCCGTTGAGAGGCATTCCTGGAAACCTTTCTGCACAGAGGGGATAAACTCCTTAGGCACATTACCGCCCTTGACGTTGTTGATGAACTGCAGATTGCCCTCTGTGTAGTCATCGTCCTTGGGACCGATAGTAACATCAATGCAGGCAAACTTACCACGACCACCCGTCTGTTTCTTGTAGGTCTCACGACTCTGGGCTGTACCAAGGATAGCCTCCTTATAGTTCACCTGAGGCTTACCCTCGTTGCACTCTACCTTGAACTCACGCTTCAGGCGGTCAAGGATGATGTCGAGGTGAAGCTCACCCATACCGGCAATAATGGTCTGGCCACTCTGCTCGTCAGTGTGCACCTGGAATGTCGGGTCCTCTTCAGCAAGCTTTGCAAGTCCATTGTCGAGCTTGGCAATATCGGCCTGACTCTTGGGCTCTACAGCCACCTGAATCACAGGGTCGGGGAAGGTCATTGACTCGAGCACAATGGGATGATCCTCGTCGCAAAGTGTGTCACCGGTACGGATGTCCTTGAAACCAACACCTGCGCCGATGTCACCGGCATCTATTGACTCCATAGGAATCTCCTGCTTAGAGTTCATCTGGAACAGACGGCTGATACGCTCCTTCTTTCCCGAACGGGGATTATAGACATAAGAGCCGGCAGTGACCTTACCGGAATAGACACGGAAGAACACCAGACGACCCATGAAGGGATCAGTGGCAATCTTGAATGCAAGAGCAGCAACAGGCTGATTCTCATCGGGCTTACGATCCTCTTCTTCGCCAGTATCGGGGTTGGTACCCTTCACGTTCTCAGTGTCAAGCGGCGAAGGCAGGAAGGCGCAAGTGTAGTCGAGCAGAGGCTGCACGCCTTTGTTCTTATACGAAGAACCGAGCGTCATGGGGCAGCACTGCATGCTGATACAACCCTTACGGATGGCACGGATAATCATATCCTCAGGGATGTCCTTACCATCGAGATAGAGCTCCATGAGCTCATCATCGAAGTTGGCGGCACTCTCAAGCATCTTGTCGCGCCACTCGTTAGCCTCGTCAACGAGGTCAGCGGGAATCTCCTCCACGTCGAACTCAGCACCGAGAGTCTCATCGTGCCAGAGGATGGCCTTCATCTTGATAAGGTCGACAACACCCTTGAAGTTCTCTTCTGCGCCGATAGGAATCTGCACAGGTACAGGGTTTGCGCCGAGGATATCCTTCATCTGCTGCACCGTCTCGAAGAAGTCGGCACCAGAGCGGTCCATCTTGTTAACGTAGCCTATACGTGGCACATTATACTTATCAGCCTGGCGCCACACAGTCTCCGACTGCGGCTGGACACCGTCAGCGGCAGAGTAAGTGGCGATGGCGCCGTCGAGGACGCGCAGAGAGCGCTCCACTTCAGCAGTGAAGTCAACGTGTCCCGGAGTATCAATCAAGTTGATTTTGAACGTCTTGTTGTTCCACGTCCAGTTGCAAGTGGTGGCAGCCGACGTGATTGTGATACCACGCTCCTGCTCCTGCACCATCCAGTCCATTGTGGCTGCGCCATCGTGTACCTCACCGATTTTGTGCGTCTTTCCCGTGTAGTAGAGAATGCGCTCAGAAGTGGTTGTCTTACCGGCGTCGATATGCGCCATGATACCGATGTTGCGAGTCAAATGTAAATCGCGGTTTGCCATTATCTTTTTACCTTTATATATAAATAGAAGTTAGAATCTGAAGTGAGCAAATGCGCGGTTAGCCTCGGCCATACGGTGGATATCCTCCTTACGCTTGTAAGCGCCACCCTGGTTGTTATAAGCATCCATAATCTCGGCAGCGAGCTTGTCGGCCATGCTCTTGCCACTGCGTTTACGGGCGAAGATGATAAGGTTCTTCATAGAAATGCTCTGCTTGCGGTCGGGACGTATCTCAGTAGGCACCTGGAAGGTAGCACCGCCAATACGACGACTCTTCACTTCCACCTGAGGTGTGATGTTGTCGAGAGCCTGCTTCCAGATCTCCAGGGGAGTCTTCTCCTCCTTGGCCATCTTGCCCTTCACGATATCGAGAGCCTTGTAGAAAATTTCATAAGATGTAGTCTTCTTACCGTCGTACATCAGATGATTCACGAACTTTGAGACCTTCTGGTCGTTGAATACGGGATCCGGAAGGATCACACGCTTCTTTGGTTTTGCTTTTCTCATTTTATGTTTTTATTATCTTTGCGGAGGCTGTCGTTATTCGTTCTTCAACGTCCGCTCCCGGACATTTACTCAACCTTAGTTACAATTCTCCAGCAAAACAATGTTTCATTAGAAATAGGCTTGAAGCCTCAAGCTGATGCCTTCACCGGTTGTCAGCTCTTGGCTTTCTGTCCTTGCGGCTTACTTCTTAGCCTTAGGACGCTTAGCTCCGTACTTGCTGCGGCGCTGGGTGCGGTTGGCCACACCGGCTGTATCGAGCGTTCCACGCACAATGTGATAACGCACACCAGGCAGGTCCTTCACACGTCCGCCACGCACCAGAACGATGCTGTGCTCCTGAAGGTTATGGCCTTCTCCAGGAATGTAGGAGTTGACTTCCTTCTGATTGGTCAAACGCACACGGGCAACTTTTCTCATTGCCGAATTAGGCTTCTTAGGGGTTGTTGTGTACACACGTACGCAAACACCACGACGCTGTGGACAGTTATCCAAAGCCGGCGACTTGCTCTTGTACTCCATCACCTTTCTGCCTTTTCTTACTAACTGTGAAATAGTAGGCATAATGTTACTTTTTATTTTATATTATTTGTTTATATTCAAGCATTTACGAAGAGCATAGCTCCTCGGGCCTCATTGCAAGTGTACAATAAGCCATTTCAAGGTGCAAAGGTACTATATTTTCTCGAATTGGGCGATTAATCGGCTTTCTTATTTTTCAGAGGCTTAGGCTAATTAATATAAAATAACATTTAGTAAGTTATTTTGTAGACAAACTGACATCAACACTATCATGAGAAAGAAGAGAACGGAGGTAGCTATTGATTGATTCTAAGTTTGTGTATAGAACAAGGGCGTCAAACACATAAACCTACTGGCAGGAAGATGTAACCTCGTGTGAAATAGAAATTGGAGGCAACGAGGCACTGTCCAAGCCAAAATCCTTCAGCCTATGATGACGAAACGTACGAAGAAAGTCGAAACTGCAAAGGGCTACAACCTTAGATATAGAACAGTCCGCCACACTAACTCAGTGCTCGTGTGTCGGACTGCTGGCTATTCAAGTTTCATCATTTTGTTCCGCTACAGGATTCTTCCTAACTGTGCAGGGACTAATCCTACGAGAATAGAATGTCTTAATTTTCCAACATGTATCGGCAGTCAACGATGACTTTATCAGTCAGGCTGCTAATATTCTTGAACTCAGGCCATGCCGTAGCTATGACAATCGAGTCGGCCTGGCTGACAGCCTGCTGATAACTGTCGGCGAAAACCATGTCAAATTCCGGATAGCGGCGGCGGAATTCCTTGTTAGCCACAGGATCGTAGCCTACAATA
This sequence comes from uncultured Prevotella sp., assembly GCA_900314365.1. Classification (GTDB taxonomy): domain Bacteria; phylum Bacteroidota; class Bacteroidia; order Bacteroidales; family Bacteroidaceae; genus Prevotella. The sequence continues at coordinate 4,444 of OMVH01000245.1, forward strand.
TGCAGGTAGCCTCTGTCCATGAGCTGACGGATAATCTTTGCCGAAGGCGTATCACGGACGTCATCACTTCCGGGCTTGAACGACAGGCCAAGCACCACGACACACTGCTTCTTGTCCTCCCCGATGGCATTGATTATGCGACGCGCAATAAACTGGGGCATGTGGTCGTTGGTTGCAATAACATTCTTGAGTATTTGCGGATCGAAGCCAGCCGTCTTGGTAACAGCATAGAGAGCATTGGTGTCTTTCGGCAGACAGTAGCCGCCATAACCGCATCCTGGATACACGTAAGAAGCCATTGGAGCCCCACCCCATCGCTTATCCAAATGGAGAATATGGAAGGCTTTAGCCACATCAATATCTCCTATCTGGTCGGCTATGACACTCATCTCGTTACTGTAACTGATAAGCGTTGCCAACAAGGTGTTGGAGAGATACTTTATAAACTCCCCAGTATTCAAGGACACACAGAACACAGGTACACCTGCTGTTGCATAGATACTCCTGAGCATAGTCTCCGACTTTTTATCTGAGACGCCAAGCACAATACGGTCGGCTCCCATGAAGTCCTCCCAGCAATGCCCCTCACGAAGGAACTCTGGATTGTTGCCCACGCCGACATCCTCGCCAACCTTCAGCCCACGTCTTTCAAGATAGGGTATAACCTTCTCCTTTGTGGTCGAAGGGGGTATGGTGCTCTTCACGACAAGCACCCGAAACCGTTCATCCTTTTTGGCTTCCAAGGTCTGGTCGATAGCACCGAAAAGATAAGTCAGATCCGCCTGACCATCTTTTCCATAGGGAGTGCCCACGCAATAATAGACGCAGTCACTCCTGGTAATCGCCTCATCAAGTCGGTCAGGGCCTATGGGCAGAAAGTTCTTACCTAGATGCCGCACCAGCGCCTCATCAAGACCTCTCTCCAGGAAAGGCAGTTTGCCAGCCTGTATCATAGCCAGTCTGTCACGATCCACATCTACGCCGTAGACAGTATGACCGTATTCAGCAAAGCCGAGGGATGTGGTGAGTCCCACAAATCCCAGTCCAAAAATTGTTATCGTCATAGCTTCAGCTTTTTACCATTTATATTCACACTCATCCTCTTCTTTGAGGAACTGCAGGAATCTGCCTACTCCCTCCTCCACGAGGATTGTTGGGTTATAGCCTAAGATGCGGCGAGCCTTACCGATGTCGGGGCAACGGCGCTGCGGGTTGTTAGTCAGATACTCTTTGTCATCGCTCTGCGCGTAAGTCACACTTCCTGTGTATCCAAAGATTTCGCGGCCCGCCTTGACATAGATTTGGGCAAGGTCGGCAATGCTTATCTCCGGTTTCTCTATGCCGATGTTAAAATAGTCGTAAGTGCCGTGCAGCATTATCTTCAGATATCCACATACACTGTCGGCAATATAGCAGAAGGTACGCGTAGGGCTTCCATTAGAGAGAATCTGAATATCGAGGTTTTCCATCACGTTGAGAGCGAAGTCGGCAGGCACTCGCTTATCGCCTATCCTCATCCCGGGACCGTAGTTATTGAAAGGCCTTACTACACCTATGGGCATATCATACTTTTGGGCAAAGAGCATGCACATGGTCTCGCCAAAACGCTTACTCTCATCATAGCATGAGCGCGGACCTGTGGCACAGACATAGCCGTAGTATTCTTCCGACGTCGGCACATGAGCAGCATCTGGATTACCATAAAGCTCGCTGGATGAATAGAAGAGAAATCCTTTAATCTGGCGCTCCTTGTAGAAGTCCAGCAAGCGACGAAGCCCCCAGATGTTTGCATCAAGAGTTTCAATGGGATACTTACGATAGAACACCGGCGAAGCTATACTGGCCATGTGGATGATGAAGTTGGCTTCCCCTGCTCCGGGAACATCCTCAATATGGTCTTTGATAATATCAAATTTCTCTATGTCGAAGAGCACGTCGGCCTTCAACTTCTCAATCCATCCCGGATAACCCAACATGAAGTTATCAAGGGCTATCACCTTCCTGATTCCCAACACCTTTGCCTGTCGGTGAAAGAAGTGCATGAAATAATAGCCTAAGAATCCTGCGCACCCTGTGATGAGGATGGTACTCCCTTGAAGTTTAGCACGCTCAACTGCGGTTAGGCCTTCGAGCGTATGGTTAAGGTCCTGATTCAATATCCTGTCCATATGATTGGTTTTATACGATTTGATTAGATTGCAAAGGTAGTGCAAACAAGACAAACGGCAAAAAAATAGCATACTTTTCTGTCATTAAAATCGGCAGATAACTTTTGGCCTTCAATAATCTAAAAACGATTGGGAAACACAGATATGTCTGTCACAGACACTCTGTTTGAAGAAATCACCACTCGTGGTACAACATTCAACATTCGAATAATTTGGAAGTATGTGTATTTAATTGTAATTTTGCAGACTGAACAAACCACATCACTATGGCTAATTACGACATCCGGCCCTTGCAGCTCCGAATGCTGAAAGTTCTGGAAGCTTTCGACAAAGTATGCAAGGAGCAGCATATAGCTTACGGGATATTTGCGGGCTCACTGATTGGAGCCGTACGTCACAAGGGATTCATTCCCTGGGATGACGACATGGACGTACTCGTGCCGCGTCCGGACTATGAACGGCTGATAGATCATTCGAAGGAATGGCTTCCTGCACCCTACGAGTTCGTCTGCGCAGAGAACGACCCCAAGTATCCGTTGCCTTTCGGAAAGCTTCAGGACAGTTCCACCACACTCATCGAGCGTCAGCATCTAAGCTACTTGGGGGGAATCTATGTAGACGTGTTTCCCCTCGATGCTGTACCATCGGGCTGGCTGGCACGCCACTGGCAATTCACTCAATACGAGACTCTCAAGCAACTCCTCTACCTCGTCCACCGCGACCCCTACCGCCACGGTCACGGTCCTTCGTCATGGGTCCCACTCCTGGTGCAGAAGCTCTTCACCATGGAAGGACTGCAGGCGAAGATACGCAGGTTGCTCCGCAAATACGACTATGTCTCAACAAAGTACGTTGCAGATTACACTGATGGCCTAAAGGGAGTGATGCCCAAGACTGTAGAAGGAGTCTATGCACCCTACCCATTCGAGGATACCACGGTGATGGGAGTGAAGGACTACAAGCACTACCTCAGGCAGATGTACGGTGACTACATGCAGATACCCGACGGGGAACATCAGCGGCAGCACAACTTCCATTACCTCGACCTCAACAAGCCCTACCGCACCTACAAAGGTGCTCATTGAGACTCCGCAGTCCTCAATCCACCCAGGGTGCGTTGCCTTTCTCCCAAAGCATGTTGAGGTAGTCCCTGTCCCTGACAGTGTCCATGCACTGCCAGAATCCCTCGTGGCGATAGGTGACGAGCTCTCCTTCCGCAGCAAGCCGTTCCAAAGGCTCGCGCTCAAAGACTGTCTTATCGCCCTCTATATAATCGAACACTTTCGGCGAGAGCACGAAGAAGCCGCCGTTAATCCAGCCTTGGTTCACTTGAGGCTTCTCCTTAAAGGAACTCACACGGTCGTCGCCGTCAATCTGCAATTCGCCAAAACGGGCTGTGGGATGAACGGCTGTCACGACGGCCCGGGCTTTGCCCTGCCGGTACTTCTCCACCAAGTGAGCAATGTTCACGTCGGACACAGCGTCGCCGTAGGTAAGCA
>OMVH01000225.1 GCA_900314365.1 uncultured Prevotella sp.
GTAAACTAAGTTAGGAATAACAAACAAAACTGTCAACCAAAATCAGTACACAACATATAGATTTTTTCAGTCATATGAGCAGGGAATGGTCAAACATATGTTGTCCATTTGGCTAACATTTGTTGTCCATTTGGCTAACAATTGTTGTCCATTTGGCTAACAATTGTTGTCCATTTGGCTAACAATTGTTTGACCATCAGATTTTAGCAATTATTACCAATGCTATCGAGGGTACCGACTGCAAGAACAGCGTCTTCCAGTTCACCTTCGTTTACAAGTTCAATCTATAGCCAGAAGGTCTCTGAGCCAGAATGAAAGCCAAGAGACACATAGAAGACAAGAGCTATATAAAAGGAAGGCAGGAGACAGCGGCCAGAACTTGGGTCCGCGTCTCCTGCCTTTTCATTTCCGAGGTTTCCGTCAGTGCCTTAGGGTTATTCGGCAAGCTCATCCTTCTTATCTTTGAGGAAGGCCGTCACGCAATCATTGAAGTCGAGTCCCATCCTCGCCGACAATTCTGCAAGCCACCACACGCACTCGCCTATTTTGGCAGGCAGCTTCTCACGCTCATTACTCGGCCAGCGACCTTCATGGTCCATGACCCAACGGCCCACAAGTCCAGTATCCGTTAGAAAGGCTAACGCATCCTCCTCCAACGACCATCGCGAGCCATGATAAAGCTCTTCGAGCTTGTGATATTGCTCCCTGATGGCAGCCGATTCCTTTTCTACTTCTTTCAAGTCCATATTTCGTTTTATTTATTTTGAATTGACAGATTCTTCAAAATACTAACACCCTCTAAGACTGTTTCCTATTCTGTCTTCTGAACTCATTGGGAGACAAGCCGAAAGCGCGACGACCGTATTTCCCGAAGAAAGAGAGATTGGGGAATCCGAGGTCGACGCATATCTCCTTTACGCTCATATCGGTATTGAGCAGTTACTCAAACGCGTACGGGGCGGCAGAATGAGGGCTTCGAAGGTCTCCAAATGTTGCCTTGCTCCGTTGACATCCACATCAAGCCGCCCATTGTCGCAGGCCAGAATCATATAGCCTTCTAAGGAGGCTGTGTCGAGCTGCGCAAGGTCCTCGAAAGTGGTGACGAGACGGATGTTCTCGTCCTCGTAGTTGAATACGGTCTGTTCCATGTCTGCAAAGTTCACCATAATAGCTCGAAGTATGCTGTCCCGTTAAAAGACAATAGTGGTACTTTTACCACAAGAACGCAAATATGCCACTATTGTTATTACAAGGGACAATAAAAATCTTATCCTTACCTAAGCTGAGCTCCCATCACCGTATAAACACCAAGCGCCCGGCAAGGCCGAAGCCTGATACCGGGCGCCAATCAGTCAACAGCAGGAACAGGGCTCTACAGTTGTCTGCCGTTGATAAAGTTGTTCACTATTCCCATCCGGGGTTCTGGGTCAACGACGGATTGCGCTGAATCTCATCCTGCGGGATAGGCCAAAGGAGCACCCACTCGGGTATGGCTCCCTGCTTTACGACACCTACAGGTTTGTTCTGAATCATAGCCGAGGAAAGGGGCACCCACTTCAGCTTTCCAGAATAGTCGCCGTCAGCCTCAGGATAGAGGCGCGTGCGGCGGATGTCGTCCCAAACCTTGAACTCGAGCGGGAACTCATGCAGACGCTCCGTGAGAATCGACTGGATGAGTGCATCGCCAGTGGCAGTCTCGTCAGGGAGTCCGGCACGGCGGCGCACTTGGTTCAGATAGCCTAAGGCCTTTTCAGTATTGCCGATACGCGCATTGGCCTCAGCAGCGATAAGGAGTACCTCGGAATAGCGCATCGTCGGAATATTGTTGTCGCCACCATGATTGCCAATGATAGCATCCTCCTCAAACCAAGCCCACTGCCCGGGATCGTTCAGAGTATGTGTTACACCCGTCTTATCAGTATATTTGTTGAAGAAGAACTGCTTCTCGTGCCCGCGAATATCCTCGCGTGCATAGCTCTTGAGAATCATGTCGCACGGCTGATAGGCTTTGTGCAGCACATTCATAGAGAACACCTGCTTGCCGTCGGCATCCTTCCAAGTAGTAGCATCCGATCCCATGCAAAGGTTCACGTAGCCATTGCCAATGTCATTATTGGAATAGTCGTATTCCTTTGCGAAGATGATTTCCTTGGACGACTTACTATTCTTAATCACGTTGAAGGCCGAATTGAGGTCGTCAGAGCTGCCATTGGCCTGCTCGAGCGCAGCCGATCCGCCATTGATGACCATCTCGGCATATTTGGCCGCATTCTCATAGTCGGCCTTTCCCCCCTGCAGAGGATAGCCGGCTTTCTGCAGATAGACCTCAGCAAGCAAAGTCTGCACCATTGCACGCGTCACGCGGCATCCGTTCTCATAGAACGACTTGTTGGGCAGGGCGTTGTTGGAGGCAATGTCAGCCAGGTCGTCAATGATTTTCTGGTACACCTGGTCGGAGGGCATTCTCTCGACATACATGTCGGTAGGCGACTTATAGGGCTTGTCGATATAAGGAACATCCCCGAACTCCTTGACCAGATAGAAATAGGCATAGGCACGGAAGAACTTGCCCTCGGCCACATAGCGGTCGATGGTAGCCTGGTCGAGCACGCCTGTCATACCGGGAATATTGGCCAGCACGAAGTTAGCTCTTGAGATGCCTTTATAGAACTCATGCCAAAGGTTGTTGTAAATGGTGGACGAGAACTTCTCGAGGGTGTAGTTGCTCGACTTCGCAGCTTCAGCTATCTGGCTGTCACCATGGTCGTCGTAGAACAGTCCCGACACGATACCACCAAACATGGTGGACTTGGGCTGCCATCCGCCTCCGGAGTTGTTCAGATAGGGAACACCGCCGAAATAGAGTGCATCGACACCGGTCTGCGCATCCTCAACGGTTTTCCAGAACTGGTCGGCTGACTTCTGGTCTTTCGGATTCTCTTCGAGGAAGTCATTGCATGAGGTGAGCCCAAGGACAAGTGCCAACAGGGCCACGGACCATATATTGATTGACTTTTTCATATTGTTCTGCATTGTTCGATAGGTTATCATAATAAGAACGGATTATAATGTTACGTTGACACCAAAGGAGAATGACGTAGCACGCGGATAGGAGAAGAATTGCCGGTTGGTTCCCCAGTTGTTGCCTCCTAAGCGGGTAGAGTTATCAGGATCGTATCCTTTATAGTCACTGTCGCAGATAAGCAAGAAGTTGTTCAGGTTGGCATATACGCGCAGGGCCGTAAGACCGATGTGCTTGCACAACGAGCTGTCGAAAGTATAGCCAATCTGCAGAAGGTTGAAGCGCAGATAGTCGCCACTGCAAACCCAGTCGGAGTCGGCCTGGTTGTTGGCTCCCATTCCGAAGTTGTTCAGGCGCAGAGCCTGCTCCTTACCGTTAGGATTGAGCGTGGGGTGCCATGCCTCCTCATAGATGCGGTCGAGACCGTTGGTAAGGAAGCGGGCCACGGTGGAGTGATAGTATTCCTGCATGATGTCGGCTCCGAGTGAGAACTGGAGGTCGAGCGTGAGGTCGAAATTCTTATAGTTTATCGTATTGATGAACGAGCCCATCCAGTCGGGCAGTCCATTGCCGATGATTTGGCGCTGCTTGTAGGTCACCTTCTCACCGACGACGGAGGGGATGTTCATCGTGGCTGCATCCCAATGCTCGGGTACACCGTCGTAGATGCCCGCACGCTTGTAACCATAGAAGGAGGAGAGCGACTCACCCTCGCGGATAAGCATGTCGTAGCCTACAAAACCGTCGGTCAGAATCTGACGCTTGCCACTCACGGGATCCACGGAAGCTCCCTCATCGAGCTTATCCACCTTGTTCTTATTGTAGCCGAGGTTTAAGGTCGATGTCCACTGGAAATCATTAGTCTGTACGGGATAAGCCGTAACGAGGATGTCGAGGCCATGATTGTTGACCGAACCGATGTTCGACATGATGGATGAGTAGCCGGTGGTCTCAGGAACAGGACGGTTGAGCAGCAGGTCGGAAGTATGCTTGAAGTAGTAAGAGATGTCGAAGTTCAGACGGTTGTTGAAGAGTCCGAGCTCAAAGCCGGCATCCCACTGAGCCGTCTTCTCCCACTTCAGTTTCGAGTTGGGCATGTTGTCGAGATAGGACACAGTGACCATCTTTCCGTTGAGGATGGTTGTCGACTGGCTTACAGTGGCCAGAGAGCGGTAGGTTCCAATCTCAGAGTTACCAGTCACACCGAAAGAAGTATGCAACTTAAGTTTGCTCACGACAGGATTGTTCTTGAGGAAGTCCTCGTTGGAAGCCATCCAGCCCAGACCAACGGAGGGGAAGAAAGCGTATTTGTTGTCTTTTCCGAATTTGGAAGAACCGTCATAGCGGCCAGTGACCGTTGCCATGTACTTGTCGTTATAGTTATAAGCAGCGCGCAAGAAGTAGGAGTTCATGGCCCACTTGTCGTAATCGGAGCCCACGGAAGGCTTCAGCGAGCCGTTGCCCAAGTTGTAGTAGCCGTAATAGTCGTCGGTGAAGTGACTGTCGCTGGCACTGAAATAGGTGTACTTGCGAGCCTGCCACGACATACCGCCCATGAGGTTCAGATGATGTGCGCCAAAATCGTGGATATAGGTCAGATAGGACTCTTCCTGCCAATAGAAGGAGTTGGAGTTGTTGGCCGAGGCTGCACCTTCAGAGGCTCCCTGGTCGATAAGCTGATGGGGCTGGAAGGGAGTGTAGTTGGCATCGCGGTTGTTATGATAGTCCACACCGTACTGGGTCTTGAAGTCGAGTCCCGGCAGGATATGGAACGTAAAGGCGATGTTACCGAAAATCTGGGTCCGATAGTTGTTTCGCGTTTCCCTCTTGAGCAGCTCCACCGGGTTGGCGACGCCTTCGGGCGAGAAGGTCTGGTAGCCGCTGTTAGGATCGTTCTTATCCTTCAGCGCAGCAGTGGTGTTTATCATGTTGTTCTGAATGTATTCTCCATTGAGCTGCACCGGGAGCCAGGGCAATTGCTCAATCATCGTGCGCAGCGCTCCTTGTCCGTAGGGATTGTCGGAGGTCCTGTTTCCCCAGGTATGGTTGACGAGGAGGTTCATGCTCGTTGACAGCCATTTCGTCGGACTGTCATCATAGGTAAGCTTGGCATTCACGCGTTTGAAATAGGAGTTCACAAGGACGCCCTGCTGATCGGTGAAGTTAAGGAACGCTCCTACCGACGAGCCGCCCTCGCCCGTGCGCTGGATGCTTATCTCGTGGTTATGCGAGAATGAGGTGCGCGAGCATTCATCCTGCCAGTCGGTATCGTAAAGAGGATTTCCGTTGGAGTCGAAATAACGGCTGTCGGTGAATATCTTCGAGAGGTCGGTATCAAAGTTCCTTCCTTGGAACTGGTTGGCATTCTCAAGTCCCTGCTTGAAGGCGGCCATCCACTCTGCCGAGTTCATGACATCCATCTTGCGGGCCATCTTGCTGACTGTGAACGACCCGTCGTACTTGACGTGCACTCCCTTGCCACCATTGCCGCGCTTCGTGGTCACCATAATGACACCGTTGGCACCACGGGCTCCATAGATGGCAGCAGCCGAGGCATCCTTCAGCACCTCAATGCTTTCGATGTCGTTGGGGTTGAGAAGCTGGAAGTCGGACATGGCTACTCCGTCGACAATATAGAGCGGGCTCGTAGAGGCATTGATGGTGGAGATACCTCGGATGACAACGCGCATCTCACCGCCTGGCTGGCCCGTATTGTTGAAGATGTTCACACCGGCGGCCTTTCCTTTCAGACCGTCAAGGGCATTGAAGCCCTGCACCTTCAGAATATCAGACCCCTTTGCCGTTGAGGAAGAACCTGTGAGGTCGGACTTACGCATGGTACCGTAGCCAACCACCACAACCTCATCAAGGAGTTCCTGGTTCTCGCGAAGCACCACGCGGAGGGAACCGCCCTTACCGACTGTGGCTGTCTGGTCGGTATAGCCCACGAACGACACCTTTACTTCGTCACCGGCAGTGGCCTCGATGGTGCATTGTCCATCGATGTTGGTCACTCCACCCGTCTTGGATGACTTCACCATGACAGTGGCACCAACAACAGGCTCGTTGTTGGGATCGACCACGGTGACGATGATGCCCTTCGCTTTCTGTTGGACAGCTTCGACAGTGTTCACCTCTGTAGTGGGATTGACGGCCATTGCCGGCGAGCCTAACATGGCCATCGCACACATGGAAAGTGCAGCCAATGACCTTTGGCTTGAATTGGATTGCAATAAATGAATCATACTACTATTAGATTTGATTGTTACAAAACTGATTAAATGCTTATCGACAGTTTAAGGCCATAAATGGCTTATGACACGGTATGTGCCACTCATACGACAACGCCATGGCAATTGTTGCCATAGCCTTTATGGACAGACTTTTCATAATATTTAGTTTTTGTGAGTGTTGTATGCCGCAAATTTAATCATTGTTTGAATGAGACAAGAAAATAAAACTAAAAAAGTCATTCTACTTAACATAGATTAACAAATATACCCGA
>OMVH01000042.1 GCA_900314365.1 uncultured Prevotella sp.
GGTAGAAAGCCATCGAGCAGTTGTGCATGGCGGGGCACAGGTAGTTGGCATTCAGCCTGAGCAGTAGTTCACATACCTTTGCGTAAGTCTTGGGGCCAAAGTTACCACGTTTAGGATCGAAGGTATCGCGCACCCACGGAAAGAGTCCCCAGTCCTCATCGTTAATAAAGATACCACGGTATTTCACGCTTGGCGATTTCGATGTGAAGGTGCTCACAGCCAGCTTTATCTCCTTACGCTGCTTTACCGGTACATCCATCCAAAAATACCAGGGACTCACGCCTATGGCCCGAGAGACAGAAAGAAGTCCGTAAGCAGCGCCGCGTCGGTCGCTGCCCACTACGACAATGGCCCTGCTGATGCCCCGCAAAGGATGGTCGACGAGCTCAATGTGATAGCGTTCCCACGTGCCTGCCAATCCATTGGCATTCAGAATACCTCTCTTTGACATTTTCTTTATTAGCGGGCTCTCGACAGTGGCAACGATTACTGCATCACGAGCCTTAGAGCCCAGACTGACCTTGCCGTTCCTGACTTCTGCTATTTCAGGCCGTCTACCGCTCACTCTTTGTACATCGTCAGCAAACAGTCCTGCTACTTTACCAAGCAGGACAGGATCAGAGGAGTCGTAGACAACAGCAGCCTGCCGGGTAGGAGAAGAGAGGATGAAATTGCCGCTTCCCGAGAGGGTTACTTGTGCAGAAACAAACGCTGAGCACAACAGGGCGAGGAATAGAAACAGTGTTCTCATATTTTTATAGTATAATTTTTTAGTGAATGAACTTTTTGCCTTTAGTAATATAGATGCCTTTGGGCTGCTGGTACTCCTTTAATGGATTCAGATTCAGAATCTGTCCTTGCGGATTATAGTAGTGAGATGTAGCCTTTTGGGTATTACGAATGTCTGATATGCCTGTAGGTATATCCAGACGCTCGATGCGGAAATTGTCGACTTTGAACCAACCGGTGGGATCATTTCCTTGTGCTATGGTCCCGTCGTTTTTGCGGTTGCTGGTACGGATTCCAATTTCGAGGTCCTCACCGTCCTTTACCAAAACAAAGACACTCATGGGTTTCATCATAGCATCTGCGGTCGTTGTGCCTTGGTGAGCTGCAAATGTGTTGTATTCGCCATCAGTAAGAATATTGGATGCACCAGAGGCTGAGGCAAAATATTGTACACTCTTATTTGCGTAAAGACGGCAGTTGCCTGAGATACCATTCTGGTTCCACATGATACAGGAAACTTTGTATATGCCCGGAGTCAGTTTGGAAGCGGGAATCTTTTGGTAGAGTTTGAAGTCATCGGGAAAGGGTCGTGCAATAACCCAGCAGCAATAGTCTCCGTGAGGATTTTCGGCATCGGCATTGATACCATAAGAGCCCCCTGAAGGTGTGACATTCATTTGCCATCCGTAGGGGCGCCCTCGGGAGGATGCATGCTGCCCCGAAGCATTCAGCTCGAAATCGGCATTGACAATTAGTTTGTCGGTGAGACCTTGTGTATCGGGAGCCTCTGTCTCTACAAGAATATCACTAACCACGATGGCGGGGTCAAGATAGTAAACCTTAATAGAAATGTCTTCTTCTTTAGATGCCGTGTAGTCGAAAGTTGCTCCAGAGAAACCTTCAGCAACTGTAGTATTCCATTTGCCTTTCATGGCTTCGGTTGCTATTGATTTTATTCTAAGATTCTGTGTGCCAATAACAACACCCACACGGAGAAGGTAATTGCTGTTGATGGGGAAGCAGGGCAGACAGCGCATTGTGATATGGTTGAGGCCTTTGTGTAGGCGTATGTTATATTCCGCACAGGGAGCTCAGCCTGTGAGCCCTGCATGAGCATGGCTATCAGCTCGCTCTCTGCCACTATGCCCGTCTCTGCCCTCATGCCTTCTATCGCAGATACTGTCCCTCTTCGGTAAGACGGCGGCGCAGAAGCTCTACATCCACGCGATGTACATCACCTCCCGCACCGTCTATGGCCAGCTTGGCCGCCATGCCTGCCGCCTCGCCAGTGACCAGACAGCAGGGCATGATGCGCGTGCTGCCATAGACCTCGCCGTCGGCCGAGATGCACCGGCCAGCCGTGAGCACATTGCGCAGGCCACGGGGTGTAAGACAGCGATAGGGTATGCCGTGCGACTCGCCCCGGCCATAGCGCTGAGCCGGCTTGGTGCTGCCATGTATGTCTATGTAGTAACAGTTGCGTCCTATCTCATCGGCAAAGGTGCGGCGCGCCCGCCAGTCATCGCCCGTAAGCACATAGTCGCCCGTGATGCGCCGGCTGTCGCGCACGCCCAGCATGGGAGCCGTCTTGACCAGATGTCCATTGCCAAAGGTCGATGGACGCAGGTCGCGCAGCGCCTCCAGATAGGCAGCTGCCTTACGCCGGCCCAGCATCATGGCATCGCTCAGCGCCCATGGGTCGGTGGTATCGACATCCATATGGCCGGCATTAAACTGCAGCAGCCCAGGCCCCACCAGCACCACATTGGCATAAGCATCTACGAGCGGATAGCGGCCGCTCTCAGCCGCCTGGAAGAGCGGACTCGTCTTAGGCCCATTGGTACTGAGCTGAGGTTTGGCGTTAAAATCGTAGGTATCGATGTTATCGACCGAGAAGCAGAGCGATGACAGCTGATTGGTGCCATCGCTGTCATAGCCCCGCTTGTACGAGGCTCCGGCCCAAGCCGCCAGGTCACCGTCGCCGGTGGCATCGACAAACACCTTGGCTCTGAGTGCCACCAGGCCGCTCTTATTGGCCACCAGCACCGTATCGACCGTATCGGCCGATGATTTCTCCACGGCGCATATCCTAGAGAAGAATAGCACCCGGGCACCCGACTCGGTCACCATGCGGTCATAGACCGTCATGAGGTACTCGGCGTTGATGGGTACCCAGTTGAGCATATCCTTCCTCACGTGCGGCACCCCCTTCTTAGACTCCTTGAAGATTTTCTCCGCCAGTCCGCGGTAGATGATGCGCTCACCATCGGAGAAGGGCGACCACGTAGGCACCATGCCTGCCGTGCCCAGACCGCCCAATTGGCCGGTGGCCTCAACCAGCAGCGTGCGTGCCCCTTCGCGTGCGGCAGCTATGGCGGCGGTACAGCCAGCCGGCCCTCCGCCTACCACTATTACGTCCCAGGTGCTATCCACCTCTACCTGCCGATGCAGTCCTACGCCCTTGCTTTTGGTTTTCTTAGCCGCCATCATATCTGCCATGGGCAGCATGGACGACAGGGCTACCGCCCCCAACTGTTTCAGAAATTTCCGTCTTGATGCCATAAGTGTTTGCTTTTGTTATATTACCTTGTATTAATAGCCAGGATTTTGGTCCTTAGACTCGTCAAGTCCCGTATTATAGTTGAACTCAGTGACAGGGATGGGCCATATCATGTGCTTAGCCTTCACCTCCTTGCCCTTGCAGCGCATTATAACATCGGCCGCCACACCCTGCCGGCACAGATAGAGCCAGCGTTTGGCCTCGTTCATACACTCGTAACCCTCTTCGCGTACCAGCAGGGCAAGAAAGTCATTGAGAGAGGCATGGTCGGCCAACAGGAAATCGACAGGTGACACCGCTGTGGGGTCATAGCCATACGCCCTGCGCCGTATCATGTTGAGCTTGTCCATAGCATCGGCCGTAGGAGCCCCGTTCTTACGGCTCACGGCCTCAGCATAGTTGAGCAGCACATCAGGATAGCGTATCACGGGCCAGTCGTTGCCGGCTCCGTTCTTGCCCAGCGCATTGGGATCGTAGTACTTGCAGAAGAGATAAGTATTGTTACCCAGTCCGAAATTGAAGGGCAGCAGATTAAACTCCTTGCGCAAGTCGGCCTCGTCCCAGTTGCGCACAAACTCGTTGTCCGCAGTGGTATAGATGCCATACCATCCTATGCCCGTGCTCAGCATGTGCTGTCCGTTGACCATGGCCTTGGGATGGGCACATATCATCACATAGGGCCATCCGTTGCTGTCGGTAGAGTTCTCATTCTTCATATAGAACACCTCCTCGGCCGACGAGGCGTCTGGGGCAAACACCTTGTCAAAGTCTCTGGCTGTGGTGACCCTGGTCAGGGCATACTTGCCCGAGTCTATCACCTTGGCAGCGGCGGCGGCAGCCTCGTCATACTGCTTCAACGTAAGATACACGTCGGCCAACAGAGCCGAGGCCGCATAGCGTGTGGGCGTGCCCGAGTCGCGAGCCTTCTCGGGGGCATTGGCCGCAGCATAGACGAGGTCTTCCACGATGAACTCGTATATTTTCTCGACCGGCGACTTTCCCATGTTGTACTCCTTCATATTCTGCTCGGTGCGCAGAGGGCATGCGCCATACAGCCGCACCAGATAGTAGTATGAGAAAGCGCGGATAAAGCGCAACTCGCCTATGTAGGCCGTCTTCTGTCCCTCGGTCAGGCCCGATGCGTCGGGCAGGCGGCCGATGGCTATGTTGCAATCGCGCACGGCTCCATACAGATTGTTCCATATCGTGCCGGCTCGGGTCACATTGCTCGATGTGTTGAGCCCCTCATAGTCGCTCATCTCCGTCCACGAGCCCCGGCCATAGGCATAGTCGGCACAGGCCTCCTGCATTGTGGGGAACGACATGCCGTCAAACTCGCCACGCAACTGGTTCAGGGGTGCCAGCACGGCTGCATCGGCCTCTTCGGGCGTGTTATAGAATGTCTCGGCTGCCACTGAGCGGGCATTTTCGTCCAGCATGCTGTCACACGATGCCAACAGCAGTGCAAAGATAAGGATATAAATATACTTTTTCATACTTTTATGGTCTAAAAGGTTAATTGCAAGCCAAATGTTACTGATTTTGTATTGGGATAAGTAAGGAAATCAAACCCCATATTGATATCGCTGCCCCACGAGTTGACCTCGGGGTCCAGCCCCGAGTAGTGGGTAAGGGTAAGCAGGTTCTGGGCACTTACCGATATGCGCGCAGAGGAGATATAGCGCTTGATGCCCAGTTTACCGGTAGGCACATTGTAGGCCAGCGAGATATTCTTCATACGCAGATAAGAGCCGTCCTCGACAAAGCGGTCAGAGATGCGCAGGTTCTGCCTGCTGGTCAACTTAGGATACTTAGCCGCAGCGTTCTGCTCGGGGGTGTTGCTGGCGCTCCAGTGGCTGTAATATACATCACGGCCATAATTCATGGGCGTGGTGTAGTCCAGGTTCTGAAATTCGGTGATGTTAAACAGATCATTGCCATAGCTGCCCTGGAAGAAGACCGAGAAATCAAAGCCGCCCCAAGAGAGCGCCGTACTGAAACCATAGGTGAAGTCGGGGTGTGGGTCGCCCGTGATAAACTTGTCCTCCTTGCTGTAGTTGCCGTTACCATCGACATCGATATACTTCAGGATACCATTCTCGTCATACCCGTCCTCGCGATAGGTGAAATAGACACCGAGGGGTTCTCCCTCGCGTATCAGCGAGATATCATCTTCCATATAGGCCAGGCCGGGTCGGCCACTGTATAGTTCCTGTCCGTTGTATATCTTTACCACCTTGTTCTTGTTAAAGGCAATATTACCGCTGGCCGACCATGTGAGACTGCTGTTGCACACAATGTCGCCGTCTATCATCAGTTCCAGGCCCTTGTTGCTCATCTTTCCTATGTTCTTGATGGTGCTGCTATAGCCCGTCGAGCCAGGCAGCCCCACGGTATTGAGCAAGTCGCGCGTCATCTTGCTGTACAGATCGGCAGTGAGGCGCAGCCTGTTGTCAAACATAGCCAGATCCACGCCCACGTTCCACTGGGCCGTGGTCTCCCACTTAAGATCCGACGGCAACGTGCTGCCAGCCCTATAGAATGTGCCCAGTCCCGAGCCAATGGGCTGCTTGCCCTGGCTCAGCATATTGAGCGTAGCATAGGGCGAGATGGCGGTAGAGCCGGTCTCTCCATAGCCTAAGCGCAACTTCAGATTAGATATCTGCGGCAGAGCCTTCATAAAGGGCTCCTCGGTGATGCGCCATGCCAGTGCCACCGATGGGAAGTAGCCCCACTTCTGCCCCTTAGAGTAGCGCGACGAGCCATCGGCACGCATGCTTACCGTGGCCAGATACTTGCTCTTGTACGAGTAGTTGATGCGTCCCAGCCACGAGGCCAGCGTCCACTGGGTATAGCCCGTTGAGGGGGTACCGAAGTTGGATGCCGCGCCTATCTGGTCGGTGCCGGGGGCATCGCTTACAAATCCGCTGCCCGACAGCCCCATAGAGCGTGCTGTATATTGCTGATAGGTAAAGCCGCCCATGGCGCCTATCTTATGGTCGGCTATGGTGGCCTCATAGTTCACGATGTTCTCATTGACGATGGTGAGGCGCGAGTTTTGCGACACCGAGCCCGAGTTGGTTCCCCACAGATACTTCGACGTGGTGTAGTTGTCGGTGCGGTAGTCGTTGTTCTCCACGCCCAGCGAGGCCTTGAGCGAGAGCCCCTTGACGGGCTTATAGGTCACGGCGGCATTGATATTGGTAAGGTTGGCGCGTGTCTTGCTGTCGGTCTCGTTGATCAGCAGCACGGGATTGCGCAGATTGCTAGACACAAAGGTGTAGTTGGTCGATATGTCGTTATAGGTGCCGTCGTCGTTATAGGGATACAGGATAGAGGGCGTAAAGTAGGCGGCGCTCAGAATGCTGTTACCGCGGTTTCCGCCTGCTTGGCTCTGGTTAGAGGTGGTGCGTGTCCGGGCAAACGACATGATGAGATCTACATGGAGCTGGTCGCTCACGTCGTGGTTGATGTTGCTACGCAGGTTGAGTTTATCGTACGA
Source organism: uncultured Prevotella sp. (assembly GCA_900314365.1). GTDB lineage: Bacteria > Bacteroidota > Bacteroidia > Bacteroidales > Bacteroidaceae > Prevotella. The sequence goes on from OMVH01000042.1 coordinate 6,792, forward strand.
AGAGCCACGCATCACACCGTCGCGCAGCATGGCCGAGCCGCTTATGAGTATCTTGGTACGCTCGTTGCCGCTGCTTATCGACACATTGTGGGTCTGCATAGGGGCGGTCTGGAAGACGGCATCCTGCCAGTCGAAACCTGCACCAAAAGCCTTGACCTCGTCGGCACTAAAATACTCATGGCCCGTGTCATTGAGCAGTATCTCGTTGGCTACGGCAGCATACTGCTCGCCATTGGTCACATCCATCTTGGAGATGACGCGCTGTATGCCATAGGTGCCGTTGTAGCTGATATGGGTGCCGCTCTGGCCCGAGTTGGTGGTGATGAGCACCACGCCGTTGGCTCCGCGCGAGCCGTAGATGGCTGTAGCCGAGGCATCCTTGAGCACCTCGACCGACTTGATGTCCTCGCTGCTGATAGACGATATGTTGGCTGGCATTCCGTCAACGATATACAGAGGGTCGTTGCCTCCCTTGATCGAGTTGGTGCCACGTATGCGGATAGATATGTCGCCCTGCGGACTGCCCGTATTATTAGTCACCACCACGCCGGCTACCCTACCTTGCAGCCCCATCATGGGGTTAGACACAGGATAGGCTTTCATGTCCTTGGCCGACACCGAGGCCACCGACCCTGTAAGGTCTTTGCGCTTCATGGTGCCATAGCCTACCACTACCACCTCGTTAAGCCGCTGGTTGTCCTCGTGCATCACCACGCTCAGATTGCCGTCGATGCCCGTCACCAGTTCCTGGTCGGCATAGCCTATGAACGACACGTGAAGCCGGCT
>OMVH01000203.1 GCA_900314365.1 uncultured Prevotella sp.
GCCGCTGACTTCTTTCAGATTCCACCTCGCGATGGACACCCTTGTCTCTCTGGCTATGCAGTTCCCACTACCTGGTCTGCTCGGGACTTACACCCGTTAGCCGGTACACATGCTGGTCAAACAAAAAAGCGCATTCAATACTCATGGATTGATAAGCGCTTGCATTTTTGTACCCAAGTGATTCCGCTGGGGTTCGAACCCAGGACCCACAGCTTAGAAGGCTGTTGCTCTAATCCAACTGAGCTACGGAACCATTCGGACTGCAAAGTTAGTTATTTTTTACGATTACAGGCCGAACTACATGAGGCTAACCCGAAATATTATCATTATTTAACAGCACGAGCGTGGTCTTACCCCCCATTTACTTGAGGTCGAAGCTGATTTGGCCAGCTTTCACCAACTCATCATGCGAAATTCGATAACGCTTCAGAGGTTTCTCGCCCAACCACATGCTCTTTATGAGATAGCTATCCTTGGACGGACGTTTTGCCTCTATCACAAGGTCACCTTGCGGATAATAGCGCTTGTCAAGATGAAGAGTCACCTTGTCGAATACTGGCGAGGTGAGCGAATACCAAGGCGAACCGGGACAGTCAGGGTAAAGTCCCATCATGGAGAAAATAGCCCATGCTGACATGGTACCACAATCTTCGTTGCCCGGTATGCCATCGGGGGTATCCTTAAAATACTTATCAAGCAAGCGGTGCACTTCAGTCTGCGTGCGCCATTCCTCACCCTTGAAGTAGTTGAAAAGATAGGGATAAGCTATATCCGGCTCATTAGCAGGGTCATAGAGCCCTTCATCGAAGACTTTCTGAAGTTTGTCAACGAACTTCTTTTGACCTCCCATCAGTTGTGCCAGTCCCATGATGTCGTGAGGGACATAAAACGTATAATTCCATGCTGACCCTTCATGAAAGCCGGGAGCGTTACTGAAGTCTGCTCCCGCCTTGGGGTCGAAAGGTGTCAGCCAACTTCCATCCGCTTTACGAGGACGCAGTGTACCATATTCCTTGGAGTAATAGTTCTTGTAGCCAAGACTCTGGCGATAGAAGCGTCGGGCTTCCGCCTTATGTCCTAAGGCAGAAGCGAGGTTCGACAGTGCATAGTCCGCAATATAGTACTCAAGAGCATGAGAAACCGAATTATCGCCCGACATATCCTGTGCGTAAGCTCCAAGAGGCACATAGCCTTTAGCAAGATAGCCGTCGATGTCGGGGCGCATCTTATTGTCTGTCCCCGGCAGAGTAGCACTCTTGAGGAAGGCCTCATAAGCCGTCTGCACATCGAAATCGCGCAAACCCTTCAGATAAGTGTCTGTGATGACGGGTATCGAGGGATCGCCCTCCATCGTCCAAGTCTCACGCCCATAAAGCTCCCACTTAGGCATCCATCCCCATTCCTTGTACATGCTTATCATCGAACGCACCATATCAAGCTGTCTGTCTGGATAGAGCAGGGTCTCAAGCTGATGCAGGTTGCGATAGGTGTCCCAAAGCGAAAACACGGTATAACGGTTACCTTTAGTAGTACCGACGGCCGAACTTTCCATCATTGGATACTCGCCATTGACATCTTGAAGAATGTTGGGATGTATTTGTGAATGATAGAGAGCGGTATAGAACACACGTCGCTGTGCTTCAGTGCCCCCTTCAACAGTGACTTTGCTCAGCGTCTGTTCCCATGCTTCACGGGCCTTGTCGCGCACTTTGGCAAAGTCGAATCCCTGCTGCTCATGGTCCAGATTCTCTCTGGCGTTCTTTATGGAGACAAAGCTTACCGCCACCTGCACTTCCACCTGTTCTCCTTCGCTGACATTGTAACTGAAATAGTACCCAATCTCATTACCAGCCATTTCCTTGCCGTAGCCGGGATAGAGCTTGTATTTGCCGTTATCAGCATCCCACTGGGCCTCTGCCCCTGACATTTTCGGCTGTTTCTTCCAGAATCCGGTTGCATTGGGTTTCCTGTTGACTCGCATCACGAAGTACATGGGGAAGACGGCCTGTGGGTTGTAGCAGAAAGTGCCAAGCAGGCGCATGCCCTCTATCTCAGTGTCATTGACTCGCCGGATGTTGCCTCCCACTTCGTTGGTGAGCCCGTCGCCAATATTAAGCAGAAGGTTGGCTTGTCCTTTCGGAAAGGTGTAGCGTTCTATAGAAGTACGATCAGTTGACGACACTTCGCACCTGACACCATACTTCTTCAGCATCAAGGCATAGTAGCCGGGAGAAGCTTCTTCATCGCTGTATTCGGAGCCGTAAGAGTGATAGTCTGCATCCACCTTGCCTGTAGTGGGCATGAGGAGCAGCGTTCCCATCTCCGGACAGCCCACACCACTTAATGTAACGTGAGCAAAACCAGTGAAGTACTTGTTCTCCTTTACGTAAGGGGCTGACCACCAGCGTGCGTCTTTGTCGTAAACGTTAAGATCGGAGCCCATTACATTGAACGGAACCACCGACATCATAGCGTGAGGTCTTACGGCACCAGGATTACACACACTGAAGTTCGTCGTACCAATGAAGGGATCAACATAGTCGACAGGTAGCTTTTGTGCATGTACTGTCAAAGCCAAGCCTAACAATAGTCCTGGCAACACTTGCTTATGGCATCTCATAGTCGCTTATATATATAAGGTATATATTATCTTGCTATGTTCCGGGAAGCGTAAAGCTAAAGAACCTCTATTTATCTCAGCACCCTTTTCCGTCAAGACTGCAAGCTGGACCTCCAGGCTCGTATTCCTTCAGGCCCACATCCTCCGGCTTCAATGTGACGGTCCCATCCTCAAGAACAAAACACGGGATACCGATGTCACCTATTTTCTTGCTGTGGTCAAACACGGGATTAGTATCACGAAGATGGAGGAAAGCAGACATGAACTTCACGTGCTCGCCGATATCTATCACCTTGAAACGCTTGTCACCTTCAACCTGCTTCTCCACGTAAGTGCAATAGGGGCAGGTTTTCATTCCGAATATCTTTATCATAGTTTGTTGATTGATGAATTACTAAATACAATAGGATTAACTCTGTTCTGCAAAGATAATGCAAACGAAAGGAACAGCAAAGAAAAAGCTCACTTTTTCTTTGCTACTCCTAAAAGCAGCCTGTCTTGTTGCGACAGCTCTAGGAAATTCAATACACGGGTAATGAAAGAAGCATCCTTCACTATTTGGTCAGAAGAGTCTCTAAAATTCAGATTATTTGCTGTTCTTTGTAGGAGTAATTATTTCTTTCCCCCGCCAATTGTCTTTGGTAAGTTCCTTTAATAACTCAAGCTGTTGTAAGAGCCGGTCGTTTAGCATTGGCACGAAGTCAGGAATTATACATTCTTTATCGAAGTTATTTCCAATCACTTCCTTGTCGCCTTTCTTGAACCCTTTTTCAACTTCTTTCATCTGTTCCTTGCTTACTATTGAGCAAGTCACTACATAGAACTCGCGAAAGTCGTCCTGACATATTTTACTGAAATGCGATTCACCCATCTTGTTGGCTGTTCTGAGCAGCTTGCCCGAGATATAAATTCTATTGTGATTGCAGAAGCTCATAAGTTGCGATTGTGACTCATAAGTCGGGTCGTACTTATAAACAGCCATCTCATCAACTGCCGTCAGTTGCATTTTAAAAAGGAAATTCATGGAAAAGGAATGATTCTTGGTGGTGGCTAATCTGTCGAGATACACTGAGGTTGTTCCGCCGACCTTATCTGTACGGATGTAGCTGACAGTGTCTCTTGTGGACGATTGTCTCTGTTCTCTGACAAGTGCCATCAGGGTTTTATTTTTGATGCCGTAGACTTCGGACATCTGGTCTAAATCTGAATAATTCAAAGGAGAGTGTCCGGGAGCCCCTTGCCGGGACATGTATTGAATGCAGCGCGTCTTCCCCCCTTTCAGAGGTATATAGTAGTCGGCCATACCATCCTCATACATAACCATTGTGTCATTGGCAATGGAATAGTTACGGTAATAGCCCCGCAGTTTGAAGTAATCGGCCTTGGATGATATCTTCACTTCTTCAAGTGGATATTCCACAGGCTCCATTCTCAGTGTGTCGGCAGGGAGTCTGGCAGTTATGCTCTTATGTGATATGTCCTGAAGTATAACAGAATCAAAGTTCATGGCTTTTTGCGGCAGATGACCAAGAGAGTCGCTAACGTCGATGAATGAGCCAGTCTTGCTGAATACAAGCACTCCGCCGAGAGGATATCCGTTCTCGCTGTCAACAACGACAGTCTGAGCACCAACAGGCAAAGCCGTTACGACAACTAATATTAGAAATAATAGGGTTCGTTTGTTCATAGCCTAAATTCCGCAGCACTAATTCAGATTTCGTAATAAGTTCCTGAGCCGCAAAATATCGCCCAAAGTGTCATGCCGGAAATTCCACTTAGCTTAGTGCTGCTAATAAAAGCTAATTGAACACCAACATGACATCGCAAAAATACGAATAATATCTGACAAAACCTACACCTTTGCCTGGATTTTTCTATCTGTACGGTGTACCGATTCCACTATCAACTATCGCAGCAAGAACAGAAGCCTGAGAGAATGTTGCAAATAGTTGATACAGAAGACTTGACAGACCGGGGAATTTTAGTAAATTTGCAGACTAAAATCATCAGGATGCTCCGAATGCCCATCATGGGACAAAGTCACGATGAATAGCGGCCGGCGCTCCTTCACAGCTATGTAATATGGGACGAAACAAATACTCAGAGAAAGAAATCAGTCAGATAAGCAAGCTTCTGCGACAGAAGAATGCCAGTAACCGGTTTAAGCAGAAACAGATACGCCATGTGCTAAGAGTAGACTACGAGTTCAATATTTCCGATTTCAATGAGCCAGGCAAGGCTTTCGGCGAAGAGGAACTCCAAGCTGCCATACGCCGTGGGGTTATTGAAATTCTCGACGATGCCACCATCGAGGCCATGAAGGCGAAGCGAGCACGCGACCGTGCCCGTGACGAGGCCGAAAAACAGAGAAATGCTGCGAAGACCGGTGAGACTACCGACTGGAAAGAGGCCATGAAGGAATGGCAGCAATGGGAAAGTGACAATGGTGACGGCAATGTATAAATTATTTAAGCTTTGCTGACAATATTGCCGCAAATTGTCACCATTGGGGCCACGGCACAGCTCTTGTATATAGGATAGTGAAGTTCGAAAAGATTTGCAAGCTAGCGCAAAGGAAGTTTACTTCCAATTTACCGAGCGCAACCAATCTTTATTCAAAGTCGGACGAGGGTCACCGCAAGGTGGATGCGGACGGCTGAAGAGCTCCAGACAAATAAAGAACTAAATGATAAACAGGAGGTTTGTATTATGTTGTATCCAGTTTTAAGAGACATGAACAATTGGTTGGACAATGATTTCGATGATATGCTTGACACAAGTTGGATGCCCCGCATGAATGTCACGGCACCGGCTATCAATGTCAAGGAGAACGAAAAGAACTACGAAATCGAGCTTGCTGCTCCGGGCACCACGAAGGATGACTTCAAAGTGAATCTGGACAAAGAGGGTAACCTTTGCATCAAGATGGAGCACAAGAACGAAAAGAAGGACGAGAACAAGAAGGAGCACTATCTGCGCCGCGAGTTCTCTTACAGCAATTATGAGCAGGCTCTGACGCTGCCAGACGACGTTGAGAAGGACAAGATTGAAGCTAAGGTCGACAACGGCGTGCTTCGCATCACGCTCCCTCGCACAGCGAAGGCAGAGAAGGAGACCAAGAAGATTGAAGTTGGCTGATAAAAATTAGTAAGCCCCATAATTGAGAAGGGATTGCCCCATAGAGGACAATCCCTTCTTTCGTGCCCGTAAGCGATAAAGGAATTCACAAGATGAGATCAGTGCTTGAAAGCGGTCTGAACGGGCTTGCCGTTGGCATCTGTTATACTGAGCTTCAGACAGCCACCGTTATGATCGAAGTACTCCAGTTTAATCTCGTGCCATCCCTTGCACATCGCATGTTGTCCGGCAAGTTCGCGCGGACTATGCTCTCCATCGTTGTCCACCACCTTCTTCCCGTCAAGATAGAGGTTGCTGCCGTCGTCAGAAAGAAGAGAGAAGGTATAGACGGCAGTTTCGGGAACATAGACATATCCCGTGATGACCAGCCCGATGTTACCTTCTGCTCCATTAGGAATTCCCGGGGCATCAACGGTATAGTCCCCCTTGAACGGTGCTGCCGTGATTCCGGCACAGTTGGCTCCACGATAGTCATACCACCTGGCCTTCAAACCACTGGCTGTGGGATTTACATTGACAGCAGGCGCATAGTCCTCGCGGACAAAGCTGAATCGGTAGACATCTCCCTTGTGACCGTCCTTGCTAAAGGTGCGGAAAGTGAAATCCGTGCTCTTGCTGATGGTGAACGGTTGTGTGTAAGCCTTTGACTCCATTTGAGGTATGGAGCTGTCGGTGGTATATCGGATGAGTGCCGACGGGTCAGCACAGCGAACCTTCACCTCAGCCTTGTCGGTGAAAACGTTAACGCTGTGGAAGCCTGTCAAATCGGGGATACGATATCGAACACCCATCTTGTGGAGTCTGCCGAAATGACTGGACAAACGTTGATTGAAGTCATCCAAATTCATGCGTTCGTGCTGACTCCATCCCAGTTCGGCTACAGCCAGCATACGAGGAAACGCCTGGTACCACATACGGTCAACCGAGGGTACCCATTCTGTCCAAAGATTACCCTGGACACCGAGAACGAGTTTCTGCTCTTTGTCGTTCAAACCTTTGAAGGGGTCGAAATTGTAGATGTTGGGTACGCTGTTCTTATCCTCCTGATAGTCTAAATAGAACTGTCCGTTGGGAGTACAAATGAGCCGGTTGCCGTGTGATGTGGTCTGCTTCGGCGCATCGGGCGACCAGTTGCGCCACCACATGACGGTGGAGGTGTGCGAGAGTCCGCCAGCAATAATCTCATCCCAACCTATCATGTCCTTACCGTGAGCGTTGAAGAAATCTTCCATATAGTGCAGGAACCATGACTGCAACTGTGGCTCAGTCTTAAGTCCGTGGTCTTTCATGCGCTTCTGACAGTCGGGGCATTTCTTCCAGTTGGTCATGTCGACCTCATCGCCTCCTATATGAACGAATTTGGACGGAAAGAGGTCGAAGAGTTCCGACCACACATTCTTGCAGAATTCGAGCATGGAGTCCTTACCGGGGCACATGGGCGAGCTGAAGTCGCGCCCCCAGCCATGCTGTGGGAAACAAGAGAGTCCGGCATAGTTGCTGATGGCCATCAAGCTGTGGCCCGGCATATCTATCTCCGGTATGATTTCAATAGCGCGTTCCTTAGCATAGGCCACAATCTGCCGCACATCGTCCTGAGTGTAGAATCCGCCGTATTCTTGTTGTCCGTTACTGCGAGTACGGATTTTGGAGGCCTGCAGTTGCATGTCGGGATTGTCTTCTTTCTTCGCGCGTGCAATGCAGGTGGAATCCTGGTTGTTGAATGTGCGCCAAGCTCCGTTAGCCGTCAGTTTCGGATAGCGTTTTATCTCTATTCTCCACCCCTGGTCATCGGTGAGATGCCAATGCAGACAATCTATCTTATAGAGTGATAGCACGTCAAGAAGCTTCATCACTTCAGCTTTGGTAAAGAAATGACGGGAGCAGTCGAGTTCCATGCCCCGCCAGTCGAAACGTGGCTCGTCGGTGATGGTTGCCATTGGAACAGTCCAACGACGGTCCTTGAGAGGAACTGTCGATTCTATGTCGTCGCTGAACAACTGGCGGAACGTAGCTATGGCATATACAACACCCTTGTAGCCGTGACCCTGGATGCGGATTCCGTCCTTTCCGACATGGAGCCGATAGAAGCCTTCTCTGCCCTCATTGGTGAGCGACAGCTGAATAGTGGCTTTGCCGTCCTTCTGCTTCAGAGCGTAGCCGGTAGGTCGACTTAAAAGCCCGCGCAGAAAGTTGGCGGCCGGACGCAGCTGGGCGTTTGCACAACTGATTGTAGCATTTCGAGGTAGAAGGAAAGTTCCGTTGTCCCAGGTCACTTGTTTGGGAATGGGAATAAGGGCTGGCTGAGCATGGCTGCCCAGTACGAAACACAGCAACATGAATGCTGTGAGGAAGAGTAGTCTTTTCATCGTTATTTATTAAAGTATTTTGTCGGGATATCGCAAATCGCGCCTTTTCTCGCCTTGAGAATTCAGGTAAACTTCGTCATCATTCTTTACAAAGAATGTCATGTTCCCCAACGCTACAGGATTCAGCCTGATGGCATACCTTCAACTTGATAACTAAAAAAAATTATTTTAATTGCCAAATCCACGTTGATTTTACACAAAAACATAATTGAGTCTACTTGAAAAAGTTCGAAAATCACGACTTTTGGCTTCGTAACTTATTGATAACCAGAGGCCGATTTAGGGAAGAATGACTTTTTCAAGTGGACTCATAATTCTAGTTCCGAAAGTGTGTCATCCACTGCTGAGTGAGGATAATAGCGTTAGCTGGTGCCTGAAGGGCAAGGGTCGAAGGAAATCCGATGGATTCAAAACCGTTTTTGCTGCTTGGTGTAGTATGTTGTCTGCTATGTGAACACCATCTGCAGGCGAACACATTTTCGAAAGTTGGGTTACTGAAATCGCATTGCACACTTGTTTGACTTCGGCCCGAAAAAGTGTATCAAAAATCAAAGGTCTCAAGAAAGTTTGTAAATAAAAAAGAACGCGAAAG
>OMVH01000061.1 GCA_900314365.1 uncultured Prevotella sp.
GGCCGCTGGTTCGAGTCCAGTAATCCCGACGGGGGTAAGGGGACTGGGAGTTTAGGCTCTCGGTTCCCTTTTTCTGTCTCAAGCCGGAATCTCTGCATCCGCACTACAGAGGTTATGTGCTAAAGAAACATAAACTTCAGGGAACTCCACCGAAAGAGCCTCCTATTTTTCGTACATTTGTAGAATAAACCGTTCAGAGGAACCTCTAAGGACATATTTCATGGCAAGCAGACTGAATCAAAAGCGACGCTGGGCGGCAAGGATACTATTGTCAGTATTCGTGCCCCTGCTCCTTATGGCCTCGGTCCATGTTCACCATTACAGCCCTGTTAGCGAGACGACGTGTTACGAATGCGCGCACCACATCCCGCACGGCGGACATCTCACGGGCGCAACTGTGAGCATAAGCAGTTGTGTTCTTTGTCAGTTCCTCAGCATTCCTTTTATCATGGGCGGTGTTTTGACCGTAGTTTCGTTGGTCAGACCACTGTCCTCCACCCCACTTCCGCTCTGTTGCCACACCTACCTTGCCCAAGTGGGGACTGTGGCATTGAGGGCTCCACCAGCCTCATTATTCTAATCAGAAAGCCCCCATTACACGACTTTTACTTTTAGAATAATGTATCAGAATGAAGAAAGAACTCTTTTTCATGCTGCTTGCAGGCTTTTGCCTGAGAGTGGCAGGAGCCCGTATTGAACCAGCTCCCAAGGCCTCCCTCACCGGTGTGGTAAGGGATGCCACCGACAACGACGCTTTGATTGGCGTGACAGTCAGCATTCCGGAACTCTACATAATGACTACTACCGGCGCCGACGGCCGTTACAAGATAGACAATCTCCCCATTCGCACCCTCACCGTCCAAGTGGCTTACCTCGGGCATCAGAGCATCACACGAAAGGTGAACCTGGAGACAGAGCGCAAGGCCGACTTTGTCATGAAAGAGGCTAACGTAGTGCTTGGAGATGTGATCGTGACGGGAGTAGCCGGACAGACACTACGAAAGGACTCGCCGGTGCCCGAGGCAGTTATTAGTTCAGCCGAACTTCAAGCCACCTCGTCGACAAACATCATCGATGCGCTGTCGCATCTTCCCGGCGTCTCACAACTGACCACGGGCAGCGGAATATCCAAGCCTGTCATCCGCGGACTGGGCTACAACAGGGTGGTCACCATCGATGACGGCGTACGGCAAGAGGGCCAGCAGTGGGGCGACGAGCACGGCATCGAGGTCGACGGACAGTCGGTGAGCAGTGCCGAAGTACTCAAAGGTCCAGCATCTCTCATGTACGGTTCGGATGCAATGGCGGGAGTCATCATCTTGCACGGCATGCCTACGATGGCCCAAGGACAGATGCGGGGCGACGTATCCACAGAATATCAGACCAATAATGGCTTGCTCGGTGCCTCGTTCCACTTTGCAGGCAACAAGCACGGATTCGTATGGGATGCTCGCTACTCCGGTAAAATGGCGCACGCCTACAAAAACCACTACGACGGCTACGTCCTCGGTTCACAGTTCCGGGAGAATGCCTTGAGCGCCATGCTTGGAGCCCAGGGAAACTGGGGATTCAGTCATCTGAAACTGAGCCTCTACCATCTGACTCCAAGCATGCCCGAAGGCACACGCGAAGATGCTACCGGAGCGTTTCTGAAGCCAGTGCTCAAGGATGGAGAGGAGACAGAGACTATCGCCTCGCAAGACGATTTGAAGACCTACGGCAAGGGCTTTCCTTATCAACAGATTCACCACTACAAAATGGTGCTAGACAACAGCCTCTACCTCGGCCCGGGCCATCTCAAACTCAACTTAGCCTATCAGCAGAACCAGCGCGAAGAGTTCGAGGAGGTGGCTGCCCCCACTACTCCGGGGCTGTCGTTCAAACTGCACACGCTCTCCTACAACACTCGCTACAGCATCAACGACCTTGGAGCCTGGACGCTGGCATCGGGGGTAAACGGCATGTACCAACGCTCAAAGAACCTTGGCGACGAGTATCTCATCCCTGAGTACCGCCTTTTCGACATCGGTCTCTTCACCACAGCCGGCTTCAAGGCAGGCCACTGGAACGTGAGCGGAGGCCTGCGCTACGACCACCGGAGTCTGAACTCCTTCGCCCTCGCCGGACGCTTCGAAGCCTTCACACGCCACTTCAATGCCGTGACTGGAAGCATTGGTGCCGTCTACTCGTTGGACAACATGAACTTCAGACTCAATCTTTCGCGGGGGTTCCGTGCGCCCAACTTAGGAGAATTAGCCTCAAACGGAGAGCACGAAGGCACCTATCGCTACGAGCTTGGCAACAGTGAGCTCAAGGCGGAGCACAGCTGGCAAGTGGATGCCGGATGGGACTTCTCCTCCAAATACGTGAAGGCAGAGGTCGCCCTCTTCGCAAACTCCATCGGCAACTACATCTACGCACGACGGACAGAGACCGGTTCGACAGCACAGACTGACGGGCTGCCCGTCTACCAGTACGCCCAGGGTGATGCCCGGCTGCTCGGAGGTGAGGTGTCGGTCGACGTGCACCCCATAGAGCGGTTGCATATAGCAAACAGCTTCAGCTACGTGAACGCCATACAGCTCCACCAGCCTCGTTCAACCAAATATCTTCCCATGACTCCGGCTCCACGCTACGAGGTCGACGTGCGCTACGACGTCATCCGCGATGGAAAAGTGCTCAACAACTTCTACGTGCGAGCCGGTGCCGAATGCTATCTGCGACAGAATCACTATTACATGGACAACGACACCGAGACTGCCACACCGGGCTACGTTCTGCTGTCGGCCTCGGCAGGCACCGATGTCCGCCTGCATGGGCGCAAGCTGTTCTCGCTGTCCATCATCGGCACCAACCTTACAGACAAGGCCTATCAAAGCCATCTCAGCCGCCTCAAATACGCCGACATGAATCTTGCAACAGGCCGGCGGGGAATCTTCGACATGGGACGCAACATCACCTTTAAGCTTGCTGTCCCCGTCTATTTCTGACAGATTTACTGCAAAAGTACGGTGACGCAAGCAGCTGTGACTGCCAATCTCTGTACTCATGCCAAGCTTATGACAACACACAGGACGTATGGGGACATCACCCATGCGTCCTTGCCATTTATCTCCTTTGTACAATCAAGACTTATTATCGCCGGATTTTCCTTGTCCTCCCGCAACTTTTTAGTATTTTTGCACTATGAAAGGGCTGAGAAGAACTAGGTACAGTGTGCTCGTCGTGTTGGTATGGTTGCTGACATGCACGGCATCAGGTGCCAACACGCAAGGTGTCTACAAGCAATTCCTCGCCAAGCCTTCTTCCGAACTCTACTCCACGGCCAAACGCATCATTGACCAAGGCAGACTCTCGAGCGACACCGCGTTGGTGTGTCTCACCATCATCTACAACCGCTACATGCCCCAGCTCCCTCCCGAAGAGCAACAACGCACCCAGGAAGCGTGCCTGCGCCTCTGGACCATCTACTTTTATGGATTCTACGATTACCCAAAATGTTTTGAATATCTGTCCAAGGCCCGCGAGATAGCAAAAGCCACGGGGAAGTACGACCCTCTCATCTATCTCAACCTCGGAGCAATGTACCAGACCATAGCCGAGGAATCGAGCAATGCCGACCTCAACCGCAAGGCTCTCGGATACTACAGCCAGGCTTTCCATACCTCCTACGACAACCACGACCCCCACCATGCCGACATGGCCATCACCAACCTGCTTTACGTGAGTCACCTTTTGAGGATGCTCCCCACAGTGGAGCCTATTCTCAAACAATATCGCCATTGGCAGTCAAGCGGCTTGCTCTACCGCTACAATCTGCTTCTCTACGATGCTCTGAGGCTTTTGGAGAAGAACGACTTCAACGGTGCCATAGCAATCTACAACAAACAATTGACTTTGCTCGGGCCTACCAAGGAATACCGTCGGCTGCTCTACTTCACATATATAAATAAGGTATATGCCTACAGAGACCTTGGGCTCACTGACAAGGCTCTGGAATGCATGGCTGAGCCGGAGGCCATAGCTTTGAGTATGAACCAGAAAGACCTGAAACTCGAAGTCTATACCATCTTCTCCGACCTTTACAAAGCCAAAGGAGCACAACGTCAGTACAACATCTACCGCGAGAAATACATTCTGCTGAAGGACACGCTGACCAACTACCGCCAGTTAGCGAGCGTCAGCGAGATGGAGTTCCAATCCCAGCTGAAAGAGGTGGGCAACGAGATGCAACGCCTCACCCACAAGCATGAAGTACAGCAAAACATCATCATCGTGGGCTGCATCGTCTCTGTTGTCATCCTTCTGTTGCTCTTTGTGGTCTTCCGCCAGAACCGACGACTGCGCCAGAGCAACCAACAGCTCTACCGTCAAAACGTCAGCCTGCTCAAAGCCGAGGAGCAACAACGCCTGATGAGACAGCGGACTACAGTGGCCGAACAGCCCGCTCAACCTCAAGCCACTGATGCGACTGAAAAGAAGCCGGGAAAGGCTGCCACGCACAACGACATCGACACAGAGCTCCTTGAGCGCATTCGCAATGTAATGGAAAACGACGACGAAATCTGTCAAAGCGGATTCAGTGTCGAGCGGCTGGCCTCACTGACAGACTCGAAATATAAGAATGTCTCGCAGGTCATACACGAGAAATTCGACTGTAATTTCAATACTTTCCTCAACGAATACCGCATCAAAGTGGCTTGCAAGCGCATGAACGACCTGGAACACTACGGCAACTACACCATAGAGGCCATCTCGTCGAGCGTGGGATTCCGCTCGCGCACATCCTTCGTGACTTCGTTCAAGCGTGTCACCGGACTCACTCCTTCGGAATACCAGCAATTGGCAAGGAAGGAAAAGACGAAGTGAGTCCTTGCCAGTACCACAAGGATATTACTCCAGTACCGAAAGGACATTACTCCAGTATTGTCAGAGTGATACTTCAGTACTGTCCCGTCGGTACTCACTCAGAATTGTAGTTTAACGCTTTTGGTTGACTACTTTGAGTCTTATTTTTAATGTTGGTTGACCCAGTTAAACATTATTTTTATATTTGGTTGATACGTCTGCGGCTTAGTCACGTTTGTGGTTGACACAGCCGCTGCGTTGGCAAAAACCATAACAGAACAAGAGAGGGGTAAAGGCGGAGGCCTCACCTCCCGCTCTCGTTCCGGTCTCGCATAAAGCAAGACATTCTTCTTGGGTCACCCCAAAGTGGGTTATGAGGAATGCAAAGTCTTATGAGCTCCCGACTTTGTCAACGCGTCACCCTAATTCCATCAAATAAGTTTATGAATGATAATGTGTAAAATGACGTGAAATAGTTATGTAGAGGTTTTCGCACTCAATAGAACTCTGAGACCAGAACTCCATTGGGAGCAGGATCATGCCCATGACTGGAAACCGTCAAATTCACAGATACTCTTTCAAAGTTTGTACATTTTTTAAGCCAAAACCTCGATTTCTCGTGCAAATAATAGAATTTTGAACAGCATCTGTTACACTTTGCCCCCTCATCCGAATACATTTGACTAACTTTGCAAAGAAATTAAACCCTTAACGTATGATTAGAAGATCTACCCTCTTTGCAATTTGTCTCCTCCTCGCCCTGACGGCCCGCGCTGCCAACGTAAGCCCTTCGGCCGCCCAAGAAAAGGCTGAGAAGTTTTTCAAGAGCAAAGGCATCGCAATGTCCAAGCCCTCACGCCGACCGCTACGCCTTGCCTACAAGGCTTCGGGTACAGCCCCTGCCTACTATGTGTTCAACAACGGTGACAGCCAGGGATTCGTCATTGTCTCTGGCGACGACAATGCCTATTCCATCTTAGGCTACTCCGACAAGGGCTCCTTCGACTACACATCAGCTCCCGCACAGATACGTGACTGGCTCGACGGCTATGCCGCAGAAATAGCATGGCTCCGCAATAACGAGTCAGTGGGAGCAAATGGCGAGAGCAAGACTAAGAAGCTCACACCGGTGAAGCCTCTACTGGGAGAGATAGCATGGGACCAGACCTATCCCTACAATCTGCTTACTCCCTGCTACGTGGGAACCACACATTCAGCTACGGGCTGCGTGGCTACGGCGATGGCGCAAATCATGTACTACCACAAATATCCTTCACAGGGAAAAGGCCAGCACACCTACAAGCCCGCAACGCTCAACCAGACACTGAGCGTGGACTTCAGCCAAAGCCATTACGGATGGGACGTGATGACACCGAAATACAATTCCAGTTCTTCTGACACTGCCCGAATGGCCGTTGCCGTGCTCATGCGCGACTGCGGAGTGGCTGTCGACATGGCTTACGGTCAGGAAAGCGGCAGCAACATCGAAAACTGGCTGAAGCCTCTGACCGAGAACTTCAGCTATGACAGCGGCTTTGGCTGCCTGAACCGCAACTACTACACCCAGCAAGACTGGGATGCCATCATCCGCGGCGAGGTGGCTGCCGGACGCCCGGTGTTTGCAACGGGCTTCACCGGAACTTCGGGCGGGCATGCTTTCGTCTTCGACGGCTATGATTCAGAAGGCCTCATCCACGTCAACTGGGGCTGGAGCGGTATGTCGAACGGCTACTTCCGCACCTCCGCCCTCACCCCGCCACTGCAGGGCACAGGTGGCTCCACCAGCGGTTTCAATTATAAGCAAGGCATTATCGTAGGCATACAGCCACCCCTGGAAGGCAGCGAGCCTTGGCTGCAGGTGGTGAGTATGGAGCACACCAAGGCCAACAACGACTCTGTGAGCAGAACGGAGACAGCCTCTATCCGGCTGACTGGTAAGATTGCGAACTTAGGATGGCAGGACGCCACCGTCGACATGGGCTTTGGCGTATACGACTCCAACGGCAGTTTGGTAGCTGCGAAAGTGGTAAAGACCGGAGTGTC
>OMVH01000304.1 GCA_900314365.1 uncultured Prevotella sp.
CAAAACCAAGAAAACCCTTTGTGCCATCGTCAAGGGCCAACGCCCTTTGCCGTTGTTGGATGATGGCTTGTGAGAGGCTACGCCTCTAACCGCCATCACCCACCAAACGGCAAATCCTCCTCCGTCGGATGATGACGCTGGCACAAAGAAAAACCTTAAAAACACAGTCCTACCAGTCGAAGAAGCTGGATAATAAAATCTAAGGCAGGAAGTGACGGCCTCGGTCGTGAGTACCTTTGACGAGATGCCCCGACCTCTTCGTGGCCGATGCAGAGTGTGTCCAGGCTTGCTCTCGTGCATCTTCGAAGCACGAGAGCGAGGATTAGTCTCAAAAGCAATGTCACTTAGTGTCCTGACATCCACTTCCAGGCCTTTACTACATTTACTTTCCCAGCCTCTGTGTTGAACTCGTCCTCAACGTCGGCAGTGATGATGAAGCCCACACGCACCTGATATTTCTGCATGGCCTCAGTCAGTCCGTTCATTTCGCGTTGGAAATTGTCGTCATTGAGTTCATAGCATACTTGTAGCAACAGCTCGGGATGGTTGGTTGTGTCAACTGCAACGAAGTCGCATTCGCCTTTTCCCCGTTCATAAAAGATATGATTCAGAGCGTATTGATGTCGGAGCCAGATAAAAACCTGGTTTTCCAGCAGCCTTCCTTTATCAGGAGTCTTTGATAGAGACAGACTGGCAATCAAGCCTGTGTCATAGCAGTATACCTTCTTCGGATTGCGCGCAGTGACCTGCAAGGAATTACTATAAAGGCCGATACTACCAACAAGGTAGGCATCTATCATATATGAAATGTAATCAGAGACTGTAGTTGAAGATGATACTCCGCATACAGATTTGAGCCGGTTGGCTGAGTAGGGTTTTCCAATGTTGGTCAGCAGATAGATGGCCAATTTACGTAGTGATTGCACGTTGCTCACTCCTTTGTTTACAGCAATGTCGCGTATCAAGACATCATCAAGAAGAGAGCTCAGTATGAGCGGCTCTTGAGTCCGTAGATATTCGGGAATGCCACCTCTCAGCATATATTTTTGAAAAGACGCTGCCGAAGCCTCCATCTTCTCAAAAGTCAAGAATTCAGTATAGGAGAACGGAAAGAGTTCGTTTTGAAGATTGCGCCCGGTAAGATGTGTACCCAAGTCTACACTGAGCAGTGTGGCATTGGAGCCACTGATATAGACTGTATAGCCTTCCCGCAACAATTGATGGATGAATATCTCCCATCCTTTCACCAACTGAATCTCGTCGAAGAATAGTTCCTCCGATTCTCTGTCTTTTATTTCCTTGTACAGTCGATTGAAGTCGTCGGTTTCAAAATTCGTCAGCCGGATGTCATCAAAGTTCAGATAAGTTGTGTGCTTATACTGCTTGGATTTGGCAATCTGTCTTAGTAGTGTGCTCTTGCCAACACGTCTTAACCCCGTGATAATGCTGGCATACTCGGGATAGTTCTTGATTTGCTGTAATTGCTCCCGCAATATCTCACCCTTACTTGGCTTGTATGTCGCCTCTTGTATGTCTATCACTTGCGCTATCTGATTCTGTCTAAGCATAGTTACTCCCTTTATTGTTATGATGCAAATATAGGCAAAAAACAAATATCTTCCAAAGTAAATGGAAGAAATCTTCCATTCTAAATGGAAGAAACGTCCTTTCCATATGAATGATGTTCTATCTCTTGGGTGCGCGTTCATGGTTGTCACAGTGAGCCTCATCAAAAGTCAGCGTTTTTAGTTGCAGAGAAGGTTATTATTTTGTAATTTTGCATGATAAAGTGCAGTATATGTTAAGCGAAGACTTCATTCAGGCCACTCGTTCGTTCATGGGCGAGAAACTCTTCCGGCAGTTGATGCAGGGACTCGGTGACAAGCCCACAGTGAGCATTCGTCTCAACCCTTTGAAGGCCGGGGGCTGGACTGTGTCCGGGGCTGATGGCGAGGTACCCTGGTGTCGTGAAGGCTATTATCTGAAAGAACGCCCAGAATTCACCTTTGACCCTTTGCTCCATGCAGGCCTCTACTATGTGCAGGAAGCTTCCTCCATGTTTGTCAGTCATGTGTTGCGTTCACTTGTCAGTGAGCCATCCCTTGTACTCGACCTCTGTGCGGCCCCCGGCGGCAAGTCGGGTGTTGCCTTGGGAGTCTTGCCTGAGGGCAGTGTCCTTTTGAGCAATGAGCCCGTGCGTGCACGCGCTAATGTGCTTTCGGAGAACATCCGCAAGACGGGGGCTGTCGACGTGCTGGTGAGCAACAACTACCCTAAGGATTTTCAGCGGTTGAACTTCCAGTTCGATGTAGTACTGGCCGATGTGCCGTGTTCGGGCGAAGGCATGTTCCGGAAGGACGAAGGTGCCATCGCTGAATGGAGTGCTGCCCATGTAGATGCCTGTCAAGCGCTGCAACGCTCCATCGTAGACGATATTTGGCCCTGCCTGCGTGAAGGCGGTCTGCTGGTCTATTCCACATGCACCTTCAACCGCAAGGAGGATGAGGATAATGTCGACTGGATAGTGGAGCATTTGGGGGCTGAAAGGGTTGCTGTGAAGGTGGAGCCCGACTGGCTCATCACGGGTAACCTTACGGGAGACGGGCCTGTTTACCGTTTCCTGCCGGGGCAGTCACGTGGTGAGGGCCTCTTCCTGGCTGTGCTCCGCAAGCCGGGCTGTGCAGCGCAGGTGTTGCCGGCTCTCACTCGAGAGAAAGGGAAGAAGAACAGAAGTCGTCAGCCGAATGCAGTTCCTAAGGAGTGTAAGTTGTGGATGAGTGATGCCGACCACTACACCTTCGGTCAGCATGGCGATCGGATAGTGGCGGTGCCCATCAGATGGCAGGCGGTCTATGAGGAAGCGGCCCGCAAGTTGTCGTTGCTTCAGGCCGGAGTGACTGTTGCATCACTGAAGGGGCATGCCGTGATTCCTGATGAGAGCCTGGCTCTCAGCGCGGGTCTTCGTGCGGATGCCTTCCCCCGTTTCGACCTTACCTATGGCGATGCAATGTCCTATCTGAGCCGTCAGCCCATAGTGCTTTCACCGTCGGCCCCCCGCGGATTTGTGTTGGTGAGCTTTGAGCAGGTGCCACTTGGCTTTGTAAACAATTTGGGCACAAGGGCCAACAACCTCTTTCCCAACGAGTGGAAAGTGCGCAGCCAGAAATGGCCTGCTTCATCGCCTTGCATTCTCCGTCGCCAATGACTGTGACCCTTATTGCAGCTCTGCTACACCATCGCGCCATTGGCTACCGCAACCGGTTGCTTCTGCAGTTGCCCGCCGACATGCGCCATTTCCGTGAGCTCACCATGGGTCACACGCTCATCATGGGGCATAAGACCTTCGACTCATTGCCTTCGGGAGCACTGCCCGGCCGACGTAATTTCGTGCTGAGCCGCAGTGTGCAGTCGCTTTCCGGATGCACTTGTTTCGCCTCGCTTGCCGCTGCCCTGCAAGCTGCAGAGCCTCTGGGAGAGGTATTCGTCATCGGCGGAGCCTCTGTCTATGAGCAGGCTATGCCGTATGCTTCCCGACTTTTGCTCACCGAAATTGATGCCGAGGCTGAGGTTGCTGATGCCTTTTTCCCCGACTATCACGACTGGCGTCTCATCTCGCGTAAACGCTTTGCTGGCGATGGAAGCTATCCCGCTTACTCGTTTGCCGAATATCAGCGCTGACACGCCTCAGCCGCTTCTCATTTATTCTGCCTGTTCATTCGTCCTTCTTCGTTCGGTCGGCATTGTCCTGCATGGAGTCAGTTGTATGGATTACCAAAGGCTATTTCTGCACGGTGGTGAGCGTCTCCACTAAATCTTTGTCCACAGAAGTGCCATTGCTTCCTACGAGTCCGAATCCGTCGCTCTTATAGTTCCAGTTGGCGTGGGCGATGCCCAACTCGCCGAAGAGCACCTTCATGTCGTGATACCACCTCATACGGTCGGCTTTTGGGGCAGGGTCGAAGGCACCGTATTCACCACAGTAGAGCTTCAGGTGGTGAGCTTTGGCCACGGTAAGTGCCTCATTGAAGTCGTTTCTGATGCGGTCACGGTTGTACACCTGCGTCGTCCACCATTGCA
>OMVH01000242.1 GCA_900314365.1 uncultured Prevotella sp.
TGCATTTAAAGGCTCTCTCGATATTACCAAATGCGTCACCCTAAATCTCTTGCTATTTCTTATAAGTTGCTGATTATCAATAATAGTATTTTATCTCAACAAAAAAGCGACGAAGTCGGGAGCGGAAGCCTGTCCATGATTTTCCGACACATTTTTCCAACATTAATCAGTTATATACATTTTGTGGTATTTAGGGTGACGCATTGGTGAGGTCTGGGAAAAAGGAAAAATACATAAAGGCCGCACCTGCGAAGCAACATTTCAGGCAGGTACGGCTTGGACATTAAGTCTCCTATATAGGATGTATGTTAGATGTATGCCAGTCTTATAAGCCCTTTTATCTTTTCAGAGACTGGCATCATGCTATTTGTATTTAAAACGAATAGGGTCGTCATAGAGTTCCTGCAAGCACAGAAGTTCCTTCTTCAGTTTCGCTGTAACCTTCTCAGTACCCGCCTTCCCATAGATATTGTGCATCTCTTGGGGGTCGGTCTTAAGGTCGAAGAGTTCCCATTCGTCGATGTCGTTGTAGAAATGCATCAGCGAGTAACGGTCCGTACGCACGCCATAATGACGGCAGACACTGTGCTCAGCAGGATACTCGTAATAATGGTAGTAGAGCGAGCGTCGCCAGTCCTTGGGTTTCTTACCTTCAAGCAGCGGAAGCATGGACTGCCCCTGGATATCGGAAGGCACCTGCTGTCCGGCAAGTTGTAAGAAAGTAGGCGCGTAGTCGATGTTCTGCACCATCTCCGTGATGTCGCCATGCTTTCCTCCGGGGAGATAGACGAGCAGAGGGGTACGGAAGCTCTCCTCGTACATGAAGCGCTTGTCGAAGAAGCCATGCTCGCCCATATAGAAACCTTGGTCGGAGGTATAGACAATCATTGTGTTGTCGAGCAGGTTGTTGTCCTTGAGATACTTGATGACGCGGCCTACATTGCGGTCGATAGAAGTGATGACGCGGCAGTAGTCGTGCATGTAGCGCTGATATTTCCATTCCGCCAAAGCATGGCCGGTGAGCGAGTCGTGCTTGAATTTGGCAATGATGGGTTTGTAGTGGCGGTCCCACTGCTCGCGCTGCGAGGGCGACATACGGCTATAGTTGGCAAAACCCCACTCCTCGAGCTCCTTGTTGTTTGTGTGCACGTCGGGGTCGTACATCTTCAGGTCGTAGACGAGATTCATGTCCTTCTCGATATTCATCTGCTGCTTTTGCGCCGCCTTTCGTCCCTCATAGTTATCGTAGAAGTTGTCGGGCAGAGGATAGACCTTGTCGTTGTAGAGGTCGAGATCGCAGGTGTCAGGAGCCCACACACGGTGAGGTGCCTTGTTGTGGAGCAGCAGACAGAAGGGCTTGCTCTTGTCACGCCCGTTGCTGAGCCAGTCGAGTGCTACGTCAGTGATGATATTGGTCACGTAGCCTGGCCGACGCAGTTGCTTGCCATTGCAGATGAAGTCCGGATTATAGTAATCACCCTGTCCGATGAGAATATCCCAGTAGTTGAAGCCTGTGGGCAGCGAGGTAAGATGCCACTTGCCTATCATGGCAGTCTGATAGCCGGCCTTCTGAAGCAACTTTGGAAACGTCTGCTGCGAGCCGTCGAAGGTTTTGGTGTTGTCGGTAAACCCGTTCTTATGACTATGCTTTCCCGTAAGCATGCAGGCACGCGAAGGGCCGCTGAGTGAGTTGGCCACGAAGCTGTTGGTGAAGCGTGCACCATGATTGGCCAGCCAGTCGATATTGGGCGTCTCGACAAAACTGTTGTCGTAGGCGCTGATGGTCTGGTAGGAATGGTCGTCGCTCATGATGTAGATGATGTTCATCGGCTTCTTGACCTGTGCAAGAGCCGACGCCGTGCAGCCCAAAGTGAGGGCTCCTGTGATGCATCTGAGTTTGTTCATAAAAAGAAAGTAATTGGTCTGAGTAATATTAGCTATGTTTGTTTTGATTAATTCCGTTTATGCTGTTTATCCTGCGGCAGGAGCTTCTTCAGGCGCCGCTTGGCCTCAGGCAGATCGGGGCAGAGTTCGAGGGCTTTCTCATAATTGCGTCTTGCGGCCTCGGCCATGTGCTCATGCTCACACTCCTTGCCCATCACCACATATTCTACGGCAAGCTTTTTAAGCTTTTCCTTGCGCTGTTGCTCCTGTTCCTCCAAGGCCGCAATGCGACTTCGCAGGTTATTGACAATATTGAGCTTACGTCGGATGAGCCGCTTCACAGCAGGCTTCTCTATGTCGTAACGACTATGTATGGCCAGGAAGAAGTTATCAAGCGCAAGCTGCATGTCGCCCCTGTCGAAGGCTTCTATGCAGTCGTGGTATTCCTGGTCGGCCTTACTCTGTCGGAGAACGCTGTCGATGAGCTGACCATTGTTGTAGTTCGCGGCGAAGTGGATGACCTCCTGCTTGACGAAGACCTCGTCACGGCGGATGGGTTCCTTGAGCGTCAGTCCCTCGAGTGAACGGCATCGCGAAAGAGCCACGTAAGTCTGTCCACCCGCAAAGACTCCGCCACTGAAATCAATCTTCACCTGCGAGAAGGTGAGTCCCTGGCTCTTATGCACGGTGATGGCCCAGGCAAGACGAAGGGGGAACTGCTTGAATGAGCCTATTTCCTCTTCCTCTATCTTATGCTCTTTTTCGTTGTAGGAATAGCGCATGTTGCTCCAAACCTCCGGCTCCACATCTACCTCATTATTACCTTCAGTGGTGACGATGATACGCCCGTCCTTACCGGTCTCAATACCCGTAACTGTGCCTAACGTGCCGTTAACCCAACGTTTGTCGCGGTCGTTCTTCACGAAGAGCACCTGTGCCCCAAGCTTCAGCTCCAGTTTCAGAGGTGCCGGAAGACTACCGACCGGGAATTCACCGTCGACAACTCCGTCGAAGGTGGCTTTCTCGCCGCTGAGTTGCATGAGATGGCGGTCGTTGATGTTGTCGACGGTGTCGCGGCGAGAGGAGAGCGTGATGGAGAGTGACGAATCGTCGGTATGGACATCGGCGCCTACACGGCTGTTGAGAGTCCTGAGGTCGGAGTCGCTCACCTGAGCTGAACGGATATGGTCAAGCAGGTTCACGAAATGAGTGTCCTTCTGTCTATATACCTTCCGGAGCTCAATGCTCACGAGCTGCATCTCCTGAAAAACCTTAGCATCGAAGAAGAACTTAGAGTTGTAGTAGGGCTGTAGCAAGCGCCACTCATCCTCTTTCAGCACGGGCTCAAGCTGATAGATGTCGCCGACGAGCAACAGTTGCTTGCCACCAAAAGGCTCGCGCATGTTGTGACAGTAGATGCGCAGCACACGGTCGATGAAGTCGATGATATCGGCACGCACCATGCTTATCTCGTCGATGATGATGAGCTCCACGTCTTTGAGAATCTTAATCTTCTCCTTATTATACTTCAAGGTGTCACGGATATGGCGTGGCGAATAGCGCACATCGTCGGGCAGAAGTGGATAGAAGGGAAGCCGGAAGAAACTATGCAACGTTGATCCTCCGGCATTAATGGCTGCTATGCCCGTAGGAGCAAGGATGACATGCTTCTTCTTCGTGTTGGCAGCAATATAACGCAGAAATGTGGACTTGCCCGTGCCGGCCTTTCCGGTGAGAAAGAGTGACCTGCGACTGAATCGGATGATTTGCAAGGCTTTCTGAAGTTCTGGATTGGAAAGGTCGAGCGTCATATATATTGTTATGCAAAAGCGCACAAGAATTGCGGTGCGCGTATTCGAAAGTTGCCTCTGCCTGAAAGCTGAAACTTCAGGCAGGGGCAACGGAAGTTAAATGTTATCGAGCGTCACTTGCTGCTCTTCCTGCACATGATGGCGTTGGGGAGTGGGCGCATTCTTTTCCTTCTCCTTTTCGGGCATCTCAATCGGTGTGGTCACAGGATTGCCGTCCTCATCCATGATGCGCTCTATCGTACTGTCGCGACGCAACGTGTCGTGCCGGGCTCTGGGAACATAGCTTGCACAAGTGTACATTGAACTTGTGATGGCATCGTCCTTGGGCTTGCTGAACTTCGCGTGGTATTTCTGGAAAGCCGGGTCTTGGAGCACAGACTGCAAGAAGAGCCCGCAGATGGGCAAGGCTGTACGGCTGCCCTGTCCCAAAGCTCCCGTACGGAAGTGTATACACCGGTACTCACCGCCTACCCAGGCACCACAAACCAGTTTGGGACTGACAGCCATGAACCAGGCATCGGAATGGTTATTGCTCGTTCCGGTCTTTCCGCCCCACTGCGTGTCCTTGAAAGGACCCACATAGCCCCAAAGACTCATGGAAGTACCGCCGGGCTCTGTGAGACCACCTTGCAGAAGCTGCTGTACGAGGAAGGCACTCTTGTAGGGTACGGCCTGCTTAGGATTGTCGTTGCCCACAAAGACTTCGTTGCCGTCCTTGTCAACAATTCGGGTAATGATGACTGGGTCGTGGTGCATTCCATCATCAGCAATAGTACTATAAGCATCCACCATCTCGAGCAGATTGACATCGCTGGAACCCAAGGCAAGAGAGGGGGTATTGTCGAGCGGGCTCTTGATACCCATCTTCTGTGCTGTTTCAATGATGCGGTCGATGCCCATCTGCTGTCCAAGTCTGACGGCAATGGAGTTGATACTCCGTGCGAAAGCGCTCTTGAGCGACATGGAGTCACCCGTAAAGTAACCATTGGCATTGGATGGAGTCCAGATGACATCCTTCTTCTTTATCTTGTCGTAAACCTGCATGGAGATGTACTCATCACGGCGCTTGTCGCAGGGAGTGAGCCCCTGGTTCATAGCCTCGGTGTAGACGAAAAGCTTGAAAGTGGAGCCTGGCTGCCGTTCAGCCGACACCTTGTCGTATTTCCAAGTATTGAAGTCGATATCGCCTACCCACGCCTTCACTGCACCCGTGTTAGGCTCCATCGCAACGAAAGAACAGTGCATGAACTTCACCATATAGCGGATAGAATCCATTACCGAGAGCTCTTTTGTGATGGTGCCCTTGTCGTAATCGAACAACTTCACAGGGTGGGGCTTGTTGAGATAGTAGACAACGGAGTCGGGCTGTCCGGCATATTTGGCCGTAAGGTACTTGTAGACCGGAAGCTTACGGGCTATACCCTCAATGAATCCAGGAATGACCTTACCATTCTCATCAATCCAAGGGTCGTTGTTTCCCCAGTGGTTTCTGAAGTTGCGCTGTATCACCTTCATCTGCTTGCGGGCCGCATCCTCGGCGTACTTCTGCATTCGGCTGTCTATGGTGGTATAGATTTTCAGACCACTTGAATAGAGGTCGTAGCCTTGGTCGAGGAACCCGTTCTTACGAAGATAGTCAGCAATGTATTCGCGGAAGTAGAGAGCCTGCCCGTCGTAGTTCTCCTCCACTTTATAGTCAAGCGTCATTGGTAACTTGCACAGAGAGTCGCAGGCAGCAGCTGTCAGTTTGCCATTGGCAACCATATTATGCATAACCGTGTTACGGCGCGCCGTACTGTTCTTCGGATTTGACCTTGGATTATACATAGTGGTTGCTTTCAGCATACCCACAAGAGTAGCCGCTTGTTCAACAGTGAGCTTCTTTGGCGTGGTGTTGAAATAGGTCTTGGCTGCTGTCTTCACTCCGAAGGAGTTGGAACCGAAGTCCACCGTGTTGGCATACATAGTGAGGATTTCCTTCTTGCTGTAGACGGTCTCCAACTTTGTGGCAATAATCCACTCCTTGCTCTTGACAATAAGAATCTTCAGTCCGGGTATCTTGCCCAGTAGACCTGTGCTGTACTGAGAACGTACACGGAACATGTTCTTGGCCAATTGCTGCGTGATCGTGGATGCGCCACGCCCGTCATGATGGAACACGGCATCCTTTACTGCAGAGAATAAGCCGATAGGGTCGATACCAAAGTGCTTGTAGAACCTAACGTCCTCCGTGGAAATAAGTGCATCGAAGAAATAGGGGCTCACTTCCTCATATTTCACGGGGGTACGGTTTTCGTTGAAGAACTTGCCTATCAACTTACCGTCAGCACTGTAGATTTCTGAGGCTTCGCTGGTCTGTGGGTCCAGGATGCCTGAGAAATAGCCCGGCGACTTACCGAAAAGCCAAAGGAAGTTGATGTCTACTGCGCCCAGATAGAGGAAGAAAGCCACTATCAGAGACACAAGTCCTATGAGCCCTTTCTTGTACCAGGGCTTTCCTTTGTACAGATTTTTGTACCAAGGCCAGAAGCGCTTGGCCTTTGCCCAGCACTTGCTGGCAAACTTTTTTATCTTATCCCACATAGATACTGACATTATATTGCAAAAATAGTAAATAACTGCTGATTTACCGGCTAAAGTCCATATAATTTATGATTTCTTCAATGTTACGGGGATGGAACCATTCTATGTCAGTTTGCTTTTTAAACCACGTAAGTTGCTTGCGCATATATTGTCGGGTGTTCGATTGTATTTGTCTGACTGCTTCCTCTAGGGGTATAGCTCCGTCGAAGTAAGCAAAAAGTTCTTTATAGCCTACTGTGTTAAGGGAATTAAGACCTCGCAGAGGATAGACGCTACGGGCTTCCTCAATGAGACCTTCGTCTACCATCCTGAGCACACGCTCGTTGATGCGTGAATAGAGTTCCTCCCGCGGACGGTTCAAACCTATCTTGACAATGCGGAAGGGACGCTGCTTCTGGGTGTGCGTGCGGAAAGAGGAATAAGGCTTGCCCGTCATGTGGCAGATTTCAAGAGCATGGACCACACGCCGGGGATTATTGCGGTCTACTTCGGCATAGTGGACAGGGTCAAGCCTCTTCAGCTCTTCTACCAAAGCAGGGAGTCCTTCTGACTGTAGTCGGGCTTTCATCACCGCACGAGTCGTAGGGTCGACAGTCGGAATATCGTCGATTCCATAGCATACAGCATCGACATACATCATACTTCCACCGGAAAGAACTACAGCATCAAGACCTGCCAACTCGTTTTGCAGCAGTTGCATGACATCCTGTTCATAAAGCGACGCACTGTAATAGTCGGCCAAATGATGAGTGCCTACAAAATAATGCTTAACCTCGCGCTGTTGGGCAATAGTAGGTGCAGCCGTTCCTATAGGCAGTTCTGCGAAAATCTGCCTGGAATCAGCATTAATAATGGGAGAGCCTATGTGTTTGGCAAGCTTGAGACAAAGTTCAGTCTTGCCAACACCCGTAGGTCCTAGTACAACAAAAAGTGTCCGCATGATTGGGAAAGGTACCGCCTATACGGCCTTGAGCTTATAGGCGGTACTTTCTGAGGTTTACCTGATAATTCCTCTCTTCGACGACTCCACGAAGCTGATGATGTACTGCACCTCGGGGGTGAGCGGAAGGTTGTTTTTTATCTCCTTAATACCCTCTTCAAGAATTCCCTTTGAATAGAGCAGCCGGTAAGCTTGATGAATGAGTTCAATCTTCTCGTTGCTGAAACCGTGACGGCGCAACCCGACAAGATTAATGCCAGCATACCTTATAGGCTCCTTTCCTGCAATGATGTAAGGAGGTATGTCCTGGGAGGTCCTGCTGCCACCTTGTATCATCACGTAGCCACCAATATGGCAGAATTGATGGAAGAGAACCTCGGCACTGATAATGGCATTGTCGTCACAGGTGACTTCTCCGGCGAACTTTGTAGAATTACCAATGATGATGTTACTGCCAAAGAAACAATCGTGGGCGATATGCATGTTCTCCATGAGAAGGTTGTTGTTACCGACCTGAGTAGTGCCCTTGGAGGCAGTGCCCCGCGATATGGTTACATTCTCACGTATGCTGTTGTTGTCACCAATTTCGCAGATGGTGTCTTCGCCCTTGAACTTCAAGTCTTGGGGCTTTGTGGCAATACTTGCTCCTGGGAAGAATTCATTGCCATTGCCGATACGTGCTCCATAGTTGATAGTCACACTATTCTGAAGGATGTTGTTATCACCCAAAACCGTGTTTCTGTCGATAAAGCAGAAAGGCCCTATCTCATTATTGTCACCCAGCTTGGCCTCTGGATGAACGAATGCCATTGGACTGATTTTGTTCATATACCGATATTATTTGTTCTTCACTATTTGTGCGGTGAATGTAGCTTCAGACACCACCTGGTCGCCGACGAACATATAGCCTTTCATGGAACTGATACCATGCCTGACCGGGAAGAGCAACTCAACCCGGAAGAGTAAAGTATCGCCCGGTACCACCTTTTGGCGGAACTTCACGTCGTCAATCTTCAAGAAATAAGTCGACCATCGTTCGGGCTCCTCCAACTGGTTGAGCACAAGCAATCCTCCACACTGAGCCATTGCCTCGATTTGAAGAACGCCGGGCATGACGGGCTCCTCCGGGAAATGCCCTTGGAAGAAAGGTTCGTTCGACGTTACGTTCTTCACTCCCACGATGCTGTTAGGACCGATGGCAACAATCTTGTCTACAAGCTGCATAGGATAGCGGTGAGGCAGGAGCTGCCTTATCCGGTTATTATCCATAACTGGCTTCTCGTTCGGATCGTAGATAGGAGCCTGGACCTCATGCTTGCGAATCTCTTTACGCATGAGGCGGGCAAACTTGTTGTTGATAGTGTGCCCCGGGCGTGTGGCAATAATACGGCCTTTGATGGGGCGTCCTATCAAAGCCATGTCGCCGATGATGTCAAGAAGCTTGTGCCGCGTGCACTCATTTTCCCATGTGAGGGGCTTATTCTGAATGTAACCTATTTTAGAGGCATCTATGTGAGGAACTTTCAACAAGTCAGCAAGCTGGTTCAATTTGTCTTGCGGAACCTCACGTTCATAGATGACAATGGAGTTGTCCAAGTCACCGCCCTTGATAAGATTGGCTTCAAGCAGGGGGACAATATCTCTAACGAAGACGAAAGTTCTCGCTGGTGCAATCTCTTCGGGGAAATCCTTGACATTGTCAAGTGTCGCAAACTGACTGTTGATGAACTTTGACTGAAATGAGCACATGGCAGTGATAGAGAATTGCTCATCAGGAAGAATGGTGATGCAGGAGCCCGTAGCCTCATCTTTCACCTCTATCTTCTTTCTAATAATGTAGAAGTCCTTTGGGGCATTCTGCTCTTGTATGCCTACACTATGAATCTTTTCTACGTACTGTGCGGCCGAACCGTCAAGAATAGGAAACTCCGGACCATTCACCTGGATAAGGCAGTTGTCGATTCCCAAAGCATAGAGCGCTGCCATACCATGCTCTATGGTGCCCACACGGACATCACCCGAGGCTATAACAGTGCCACGCTGTGTGTCCACTACCTTTTCGGCTATAGCCTCAATGGTGGGTTGGCCTTCCAGGTCGATGCGCTGAATGCGGTATCCCGTGTTCTCTGGGGCAGGATTGAATGTCACTGTCAGATGGAGACCTGTGTGGAGTCCTTTTCCAAAGAGTGAGAAGCTACCTTTTAGAGTTGTCTGTTTTGCTGATTCCATTGTTCTGTTGTTTACGCTTAAGGCTGACTCTGTAAAGTCAGCCCGTAATATGCTATTTTTGAAGGCTTATTGCTCGCCGTTCGTCAATTGTTCTATTGTTTGAATTATATGGGACTAAAGGTTGAGTGGGCTTAGAATGTTTACACAAAAACAAGACCGTTCATTGCCGGGCTCGCAGTTTCTCCACCTCTTTCCTCAGTTCTTCGAGTTCCTTGTACATCTCAGGTAAGCGGCGGAAGATGGCTTGTGATTTAAACCAGCTTCGTGGCTCCATTGGTGGGGTACCTATCAGTGTCTGGTTTCCTTTCAAACTTCCCGGAACTCCCGACTGAGCTCCAAGCAGCACTTTGTCACCTATAGTGCTATGCCCGGCCAAACCTACCTGCCCGCCAAACATGCACCACTTGCCTATGTGAGTGGAGCCTGCAATACCTACTTGCGCTGACATTACGGTGTTTTCGCCCACATCCACATTATGAGCCACCTGCACAAGATTATCAAGCTTTACGCCCTTCCTGAGATACGTACTTCCCATTGTGGACCGGTCTACACAGGTATTAGCACCAATTTCCACGTTGTCCTCAATAGTGACAATACCAATCTGGGGAATCTTGTCATAGTTTTCACCGTTGGGAGCAAAGCCGAATCCGTCGGCTCCGATAACGCTACCGGCATGAATAGTTACACTGTTTCCAAGCTTGCAACCATGATAGATGGTCACATTGGGATAAATCTTGCAACCCGTGCCCATTGTGACGTGGTCACCAATGACAGCGTTGGGGTAGATTTGACAGCCATCACCTATCTTTGCCCCGTCTCCGATGCATGCATAAGGACCGACATAGACATCCTTGCCGACCTCGGCATCGGGAGAAACATAAGCAAGCTCATGAATTCCTTTTTTGGACGGAATGGAAGCTGCATAAAGCTGCAGAAGACGTGCCACACAATCGCGCGCATTCTTTACTCTGATAACTGTGGTGCTGACGGGTGCAGTCAGCTCGATACTGTCATCAACAAGTACAATTGTCGACTTCGTCTCATATATGTAATGGGAGTATTTGGGACTTGCGAGGAAGGATATGGCGCCAGGGATGCCTTCTTCTATTTTAGAGAAAGTATGAACTTTAGCGTTGGCGTCGCCTATTATTTCCCCGTTAATGTATTGTGCGATTTGTTTTGCTGTAAATTCCATCATTCTGTCAGCCAAATTTATTGACTTTGCAAATATAGTAATTAATTTTTAGATTCTCTGATAGCAGAGATAATATTTCCTGATTTTTTTTGATAGCAGTGCAACATTGAGTAGTTCAGAAGCCTCTGCAATGTCCTTGACGCTGCCATCTTTATAAAGAATGGAGATGTGGTCCTCGTCGAAATCATACATATCTTTTTCAATGGTGCTTTCGTTGAGAAGATAATTCACATCTGAGGCATTAACTCCAAAGTGATTGGACAGTTCGCTCTTTAAGCTGTCGATTCTTTCCCTGCTTGTCGGTTCCGTATTCACTTCAACCTTGAAGATGTTGCGATTGACCATGTCGCGGGATAATAATGCGAGGATAGGGTCATCTGATTCCATCCAAACCTTCAGTGAGCTCCAAATATCGCTATCGTCGAGCTTTTCATAGTTGCGAAGGGCTTCCGGATCCTTATAGAAGGTGTCAGCATTGACATCGTTTTGCAGAAAGTAAAGCAAAGCTGGTGGTGCGAAGAGACTTTCACCTTGCTCCACAAGCTGTTTTGCCCTCTTTAGTGCATTGACAAGCACTTTCTCACAAGCCACAGCCGTTTTATGAAGGTATACCTGCCAATACATCAGTCGACGCGAGGTAAGGAAGTTCTCAATGGAATAAATGCCTTTAGATTCCACAACCAACTGGTCATCAACCACATTTAGCATTTTGATGATTCGGGCCGAGCCTATGTTGCCCTCTGCAACGCCGGTGAAGAAACTGTCACGACGCAGATAGTCAAGCCTGTCCATGTCGACCTGACTACTGATGAGCTGATGTAGGAATCGCTTGGGATACTCGTCCTTAAAAATCTTGATGGCAAGATTCAAGGCCCCGTGCATCTCCTGATTGATATGCTCCATCATGAGTAGCGAGAGCTCTTCGTGAGAGATACCATTGATGAGAGTATTCTCAAGCACATGCGAGAATGGCCCATGTCCCAGGTCGTGCATCAGGATGGCAGCCTCTACAGCCTCGGCTTCACTGTCGAAGATGAAGATTCCCTTTTGCAGCAGCGAACTGATGGCTTCGCTCATAAGATGAAAAGCCCCGAGCGAGTGTTGGAAACGCGTGTGTTGCGCACCGGGATAGACCATTGACGACAACCCCATCTGCTTAATGCGAGTGAGGCGTTGCATGAGCGGGTGCTCAACGATGTCGAAAAGCAAGCCCGAAGGAATCCTGATAAAACCGAATACAGGGTCGTTGATTATCTTTTGCAAATCGTCCTTTTATTTAAGTTTGCTGAGTTCTTCCGCCATCTGCAGCTGAAGTTCCTTGGCTTTTTCAGCGGCAGCATCGGCGAAATGCTCATCGTTGCCAGCGTAGATGATTCCGCGTGAAGAGTTGACGAGCAGTCCGCAGTCCTTTGTCATACCGTATTTGCAGACCTCCTGAAGGCTTCCACCCTGGGCGCCCACTCCGGGTACAAGCAAGAAATGATTGGGAACAACCTTTCGGATATCCTCAAACATCTTGCCCTGGGTAGCTCCCACGACGTACATCATGTTTTCCTCGTTTCCCCACTGCTGGCTCACACGCAGCACCTTCTCGAAAAGGCGCTCACCACAAGTATCCTCAGTGAGCTGGAAATCATGGGACCCTTTGTTGGATGTCAGAGCGAGAAGCACCACCCATTTGCCGTCATATTGCAGAAACGGTGTCACACTGTCCTCGCCCATGTAGGGAGCAACAGTCAGCGCGTCAATGTCATAATGCTCGAAGAATGTGCGGGCATACATAGTCGAAGTGTTTCCGATGTCGCCGCGTTTGGCATCGGCAATGATGAAATGTTCCGGGTAGAACTTCTTGAGATAATCGACGGTATGCTCAAAAGCTGCCATGCCCTCAAGCCCAAAGGCTTCATAAAAAGCAAGATTAGGCTTATAGGCCACACAGTAAGGAGCTGTGGCATCGATAATATGCTTGTTGAACTCGAAGATGGGATCGTCCTGTTCTGCTATGCACTGAGGCATTTTCTTTATGTCCGGGTCAAGACCCACGCAGAGAAACGATTCCTTCTTGAAAATCTGTTGAATGAGTTGTTTACAGTTCATTTCTTTCGTTCTTTGATGGTCACGACGATTAGTTAGAGTTCACTTTCTTTCAGCTTCTCTGCATTTTCAGCCACCGTGAGGGCATCTATCATAGGCTGTATGTTGCCATTGAGGAATCCCTGCAGGTCGTGGGTAGTGAAGCCGATGCGATGGTCTGTGACTCGTCCCTGTGGAAAGTTGTAGGTGCGGATTTTGGCACTTCGGTCACCCGTAGAGACGAGCGATCGGCGGCGGTTGGAAATATCGTCAACGTATTTCTGATGCTCGTGGTCATATATATAGGTATATAGGCGACTCAAGGCACGCTCCTTATTCTTAGGCTGGTCGCGGGTCTCCGTACATTCAATGAGAATTTCCTCCACCTCACCGGTATTAGGATTCTTCCAGGGATAGCGCAGACGCACACCCGAGCTCACTTTGTTCACATTCTGCCCACCGGCACCGCTCGAACGGAAGGTGTCCCACTTGATATCACCTTCGTTGATGTGGACTTCAAACTTCTCAGCCTCCGGCAGCACAGCTACAGTAGCCGCACTGGTATGCATACGCCCTTGCGTTTCCGTGGCCGGAACGCGCTGCACGCGGTGTACACCGCTCTCATATTTCAGGGTACCATAGACATTATCTCCGCTTACAGCAAAGTCTATTTCCTTATATCCGCCCACAGCACCCTCGGAAGCCGACGTCACAGCTATCGTCCAGCCTTTCGACTCACAGTATTTCTTGTACATACTGAAGAGGTCGCCGGCAAAGAGACAGGCTTCGTCGCCGCCGGTACCAGCCCGAATCTCCATCTGCACATTCTTTGCATCCTCGGGGTCTTTAGGAACAAGAGCTATCTTGATTTCTTCTTCCAGTTTGGGTTGCAGCGCCTCGTTCTCCTGAAGTTCCTCG
This sequence comes from uncultured Prevotella sp., assembly GCA_900314365.1. GTDB lineage: Bacteria > Bacteroidota > Bacteroidia > Bacteroidales > Bacteroidaceae > Prevotella. The sequence goes on from OMVH01000242.1 coordinate 13,634, forward strand.
CGTGCCATCTCTTTCATGTCAGGATCGCTTTCATTGATGATGACATCCTTAGCTTCCTTTATAGAGTTCAGGCAGGCCATATAGCGCTTTCTCAAGTCCATGATGTCACCGAGATCCTTGTATTCTTTGGTCAACTTCACGTAACGCTGCTGATCAGCTATCACGTCGGGATCTGTAATGAGTGTTGACACCTCCTCATAGCGAGCCTCAAGGCCGTCAAGTTTTTCTAATATATTATTATTGTCTGCCATATTAATAGTCAAAGGTTCCGTATTCAGAGTGTATGGTGAGCGACCGTTTGCCTTCCTCTATGTGTCCTACGGCCTGCGCGTCCACATTGAAACTCTTAGAGATTTCGATGATCCTGTCGGCCACCTCCGGGCGCACATAGATTTCCATGCGATGCCCCATGTTGAACACCTTGTACATCTCTCTCCACTCTGTACCACTGCAATCGTGGATGATGCGGAACAGGGGTGGAATGGGGAACATATTGTCCTTCACTACCCGGCAGTTATCGCCAACAAAGTGAAGCACCTTGGTCTGTGCACCACCTGTGCAGTGCACCATTCCATGAATCTCCGGACGCAGTTCGTCAAGAAGCTTTTTGATGATGGGCGCGTAAGTGCGAGTGGGCGAGAGCACAAGTTTCCCTGCGTCGACAGACACTCCATCCACCCTATCAGTGAGCTTGTATTTTCCACTATATACCAATTCATCGGGAACAGCATGGTCGTAGCTCTCAGGGAATTGTGTAGCAAGATATTTGGCGAAGACATCATGTCGTGCGCTGGTCAGTCCATTGCTGCCCATGCCCCCGTTGTAAGCATGCTCATAGGAGGCCTGTCCCGTGGAACTGAGTCCCACGATTACGTCGCCGGGACGGATATTCGCATTGTTGATGACATCCTTGCGCTTCATGCGACAGGTCACAGTGGAATCCACAATGATGGTTCTGACAAGATCGCCCACATCTGCTGTCTCTCCACCTGTCGGCCAGATACCTATACCCATTTCACGTAGTTCGGCGAGCAGCTCATCGGTACCGTTAATGATAGCCGAGATGACCTCTCCCGGTACGAGCATTTTGTTCCGTCCGATAGTACTCGAGACGAGGATGTTGTCCACAGCTCCCACGCATAGCAGGTCATCGGTGTTCATGACTATAGCGTCCTGCGCGATACCTTTCCATACGCTCAGGTCACCGGTAGTCTTCCAATACATGTAGGCGAGCGACGATTTTGTACCGGCACCGTCGGCATGCATGATATTGCAGTATTCAGGATCCCCGCCGAGGATGTCAGGGATTATTTTGCAGAAAGCCTGTGGGAAGATGCCCTTGTCGATGTGCTTGATGGCATTGTGCACGTCTTCCTTAGCGGCACTCACGCCGCGCATCATATATCGTTCCATATGGTGATGATTTTATTTTTGTTCTTGTCCGTTCCAGAACTCCCAGCTGGCAAAAGCTTGCAGCAGAAGCATCTCGAGTCCGTTCTTCGTTACAGCCCCCACAGCGGCCCCTTTCTTCATGAAAAGTGTCTCGTCGGGATTATAGAGCAGATCGTAGAGCAGGTTATGGTTGTCCATAGCCTCATAGGGCAGCCGTGGACATTCGTCGGCATGGGGATACATTCCCACCGGCGTACAGTTGACAATAACGTTATACTCGTGGACGGTGTCCGCGGTAATCTCGTCGTAAGTGATGAGTCCCTTGCGCTTGTTCCGGCTGACGAACAGCGTCTCCAGCCCGAGCGATTTCAGTCCGTAGTTGATGGCCTTTGAGGCTCCGCCTGTTCCAAGGATGAGAGCTTTCTTGTGGAAAGACTCTATCAGAGGAGCGATGCTGCGGGTAAAACCAATAACATCGCTGTTGAAACCTTTCAGCAGTGTCTTCTTTCCATTATGTCTCACCCGAATTACGTTGACAGCCCCGATGGTCTTGGCCTCAGGACTGATGGCGTCAAGGTACTTGATGACTTTCTCTTTGTAGGGTATAGTCACGTTCAGCCCCTTCAGATCAGGGGTTGAGGCGAGAATCTCCTTGAGAATCCTGATATCGGGAATCTCATAGTTGATATACTCTGCGTCAATGTGCTCATTGGCAAATTTCTCGTTGAAGTAGTTCTTCGAGAAAGAGTGTCCCAAAGGGAACCCAATCAAACCGTACCTGTCCATATCAGTTTTATTTTTCAGCGTAAAACATCGTACAAATACCGAAGGTGAGCCTCTTGAAGGAGGTTTTCCTGAACCCGGCCTTAGAGAGAATCCCCATCATCTCCTCGCCTTGCGGGAAGGCTTCGATGGTGGCGGTGAGATAGCCGTAAGCCTGGTTGTCGCCGGAGACCAAACGGCCGTAGAAGGGCAGGAATGTATGTGAATAGATTCCGAAGAGCTGCCTCATCGGGAAAGCCTTAGGCTCAGAGAGCTCCACGATGCTCAGGTGTCCGCCCGGCTTCAGCACCCGGCACATCTCAGCCAAGCCCTTGTCAAGGCTTTGAAAGTTGCGTATTCCGAAAGCTGAGATAACGGCATCGAAGGTATTGTCGTCGAAGGTCATCTCCGTGCAGTCCATCTGCTCGAATCGGGCCTCTGTAGGTTCAAGCCCTGCAGTACGGAACTTCTCGGCTGCTATGCGCATCATGCCTTCCGAGAGATCGACTCCGTCGATTTGTGCAGGCCGGAGTCTCTGTGCCGCGAGCATGGCAAAGTCACCTGTGCCGGTGGCGACATCGAGTATCCTCTGCGGCTTGTAGGGCTTAAGAATATCGATAGCCTTCCGCCTCCAGCTCCGATCGATATCGAACGACATCAGGTGGTTGAGCTTGTCATAGGTAGGAGCAATACTGTCGAACATCTGCTCCACCTGCCGGCTCTTCTCACCATCCTTCCCATAGGGCTTTATCTGTTCCTGCTTGTACATTTACCTATATAAATAAGAAACAGCCTCTCCCTCCGCCACCCTGGTGACGTGGAAGAGGCTCCTGTTGGTCTACTTGCGGCTATCGAGATAGTTGGCGACGTTGCGCTCTATTCTGGCCGCGATGTCACCTTCTTCAGCTGCCTTGTCGAACTTCTCGCCGGTGATGTGCTCATAGAGCTCGATGTAGCGGTCGCTGACGCTTTGGGCATACTCATCGGTAATCTCAGGCATGGTCTGTCCCGGTTCGTTCATGAAGTTGTGCTCTATGAGCCACTGACGCACGAACTCCTTGGAAAGCTGACGTTGCGGCTCACCCTTGGCAAGCTTCTCCTCATAACCGTCGGCATAAAAGTAGCGGCTTGAGTCGGGAGTGTGGATTTCATCAATGAGATACACCTTGCCGTCGCGCTTGCCGAACTCATATTTCGTGTCCACAAGGATTAGGCCTCGCTTGGCAGCCACCTCCTGTCCGCGCTGGAAGAGCCGGCGGGTGTAGTCCTCCATGATGGCATAGTCCTCAGCAGGTACAATACCCTGACTGATAATTTCCTCCTTCGAAATGTTGAGGTCATGCCCGCTGTCGGCCTTGGTGGTAGGTGTGATAATGGGCTCGGGGAAGCGTTCGTTCTCCTTCATTCCCTCTGGGAGCTTCACTCCGCAGAGCTCACGGCAGCCCTCCTTATAGGCACGCCATGCACTGCCTGTGAGGATGGAACGGATAATCATCTCCACACGGAAGCCCTCGCACTTCAGTCCTACTGTCACCATAGGGTCGGGAGTAGCAAGCTTCCAGTTGGGACAGATGTCCTGCGTCAGGTCAAGGAACTTGGCGGCAATCTGGTTGAGCACCTGTCCCTTGAAGGGAATACCCTTAGGCAGCACCACGTCAAAAGCCGAGATACGGTCGGTTGCCACCATCACGATGAGGTCGTCGTTGATGTCGTAGACATCGCGCACCTTGCCGTGATAAACACTCTTCTGACCCTTGAAATGAAAATCAGTTCTTGTTAATGCCTTCATAATTATTTTTGTTTTGTTGTTCTGCTTTCTTCAACTCCCTTTGCTTCTGGTCGTAGTTCTCGTAGGCGTTCACAATTCTTGTGACGAGTTTATGCCTGACGATATCCTCCTTGCCCAAATGGATAATGTCAATGCCTTCGATACCGTCCAGGATTTGCAGAGCCTCGCGAAGTCCGCTTTTCTGCTCACGCGGCAAGTCAATCTGCGTCATGTCGCCGGTGATAATCATCTTGGTGTCCCACCCCATGCGAGTGAGGAACATTCTTATTTGAGCCGGCGTAGTGTTTTGAGCCTCGTCAAGAATCAC
>OMVH01000122.1 GCA_900314365.1 uncultured Prevotella sp.
CCAAAATACAAGAAAAATATTCACTGAGTGAGATCGATGTCACTAAATATAATATGTATCCCAATAATGGAAGAGAAATGTGGATTGATGTTGGTTTTAAATAGTTTCTTCATACCAATTATTAAACTGATAATTTACTGATGCAAAATTCGTCAATCGGTATTACAATGTGTTTGCACTGGTATTAAGATTCTAAGAAAATGTCGTTTGGGAGTATAAAGGTCTGAAATGATGGTACGGTGTTGTAGATTTTGCGGGGGCTTGTTCTATCCTGGAAAGAACGACTTTTTCTAAGTTTACTTTCTAGTCTAAGTTAATATTATTATTGTGGAGCAAAAGAAGGCTTTACATTTCTGGCATAAAATAGAAGCAGAATATTGAAATAGAAAAACGGGGGCAACCCTACAGTAGTCACTGTCGAGAAGCCCCCGTAATAGGTAGAAAAGAACGGTCAGTTGTTCACGCTACCGCCCACAATATCGAGCAGTTCGCTGGTGATGGCAGCCTGACGGCTCTTGTTGTATTCGAGATTGAGATCGTGAAGCAAGTCATCAGCATTGTCAGTAGCAGCCTGCATGGCAACCATTCGGGCTGCATGCTCAGAGGCATTACTGTCGAGCAAAGCCGTATAGACCATGAGGTCAAGGAGCTTTGGCACGAGTTTCTTGATGACTGTTTCGAGGTCGGGCTCAACGATGAAGTCATCATTGAGGGGATGTACCTCTTGCTCACTCTTTTCGTCGTTCTTTTTATTCTTGCGCAGATATTCCTGAGCTTTGGCTGTAACCATGTTGCTGCTAAGGTCGCGGTCGTTGTAGGCTCCGATACTCTCAGTAGAGAGGTCAATGGGAAGGAACTGCCGGCGTGTGAGAACCTGACTTCCAGCGCTCTTGAAGTGGTGATAGATGAGCTCCACCTTATCAACTTCTCCATTGAGATATTGCTTGCCCAGTTTGCGGGCTATCTCTGCGCACTGCGAAGCATTAGGTTTTTCGGCAAGTTCCATAAACGACCCAGCTTTAGCGTAACCGTCACGGTCTACTCGTTCCTCAACCCTGCGGCCAATGGGATAAATGGTCACTTCCACGTTCTGGCTGCGGTATTCCTTCACAACCTGTTCCATCATTCGAAGCACATTGGCATTGAATCCGCCGCAGAGCGAGCTGTTGGAGGAATAGACTACAAGCACGACATGCTTCACGCCCTTATGAGATTGCGCAAAGACACTCTGAACTTCCGGCATTGAGATAAGGAACGACTTGAGGATGTGCTCCAGCAAGTTCTCGTAAGGAAGCATGTTCTGAATGGCAACCTGAGCATGATGAAGCTTCGACGAAGCCACCATCTTCATGGCACTCGTAATCTTGCGAGTGCTGTTCACACTGGCTATGCGAGTCTTTATTTCTTTCAGAGATGCCATAATACCTTACGCTTTAAACTGTCCGGCCACTCCGGCCATTACTTCCTCTATGGTCTTCGTAGCGTTGTCGTCGATTTTGCCGGCTGCCAGCGTGTCAAGGACATCCTTATGCTGCGAACGCATCTGCTCTAGGAACTGGTCTTGGCATGAGCGCACATTCTCTACGGGGACATCGTGCATGAGTCCATGGACTCCGCAATAGAGTATGGCCACTTGCTCACCAACGGGCATAGGACTGTACTGAGGCTGTATGAGCAACTGATTGTTCTTACGGCCACGGTCAATGGTCATGGCAGTCACGGGATCCATGTCGCTGGCGAACTTAGAGAATGATTCGAGCTCTCGATATTGAGCCATATCGATTTTCAGAGTTCCAGCCACCTTCTTCATACTCTTGATTTGGGCAGAGCCTCCCACACGGGAGACGGAAATGCCGACATCAATAGCTGGACGGAATCCTTGGTTGAAAAGCTCTGTAACCAAATAAATCTGTCCGTCTGTGATAGAAATCACATTGGTCGGAATATAGGCCGACACGTCGCCTGCCTGAGTCTCAATAATAGGCAATGCGGTGAGAGAACCACCACCCTTAACGTGTCCCTTCATACACTCTGGCAAATCATTCATCTGCTCTGCCACTTCCTGCTGGTCGTTGATACGCGCTGCACGCTCAAGTAAACGACTGTGGAGATAGAACACATCACCGGGGTAAGCCTCACGTCCTGAGGGACGGCGGAGAATCAGTGACACTTCACGGTAAGCAACGGCCTGCTTTGAGAGATCGTCGTAGACTACGAGAGCACTCAAACCACGGTCGCGGAAGTATTCGCCTATGGCAGCTCCGGCAAAGGGAGCATAATATTGCAAGGCTGCGGGATCGGCAGCAGTAGCTGATACCACTATCGTATAAGGCATGGCACCGTGATCCTTGAGTGTCTGCACAAGCGAAGCTACTGTAGAAGCTTTTTGGCCTATGGCCACATAGATGCAATACACAGGTTTTCCGGCCTCGTAATTGCTTCGCTGGTTGATAATGGTATCGACAGCGATGGCTGTTTTACCCGTCTGACGGTCGCCAATGATGAGCTCACGCTGTCCACGTCCGATAGGAATCATCGAGTCAACCGACTTAAGTCCCGTCTGCAGCGGCTCCTTAACGGGCTGACGGTAAATCACACCTGGTGCCTTCCGGTCGAGAGGCATCTCAAAAGCACCTGTAAGGTCAATGTCTCCTTTTCCATCGAGGGGCTTTCCAAGTGGATCAACAACCCTGCCGAGGAAATTGTCGTTAACCAAGATACTGGCAATGTGGTGCGTACGCTTCACCTTCTCACCTTCCTTAATACCAGATGTAGGGCCAAGAAGCACGCAACCGACATTATCCTCCTCAAGGTTCATCACGATAGCCCTTGTGCCATTCTCGAATTCGAGTAGCTCAGAGGCTTCAACATTGCGAAGGCCGTAGATACGCGCTACGCCATCAGCGACTGTGAGCACCGTGCCCACTTCGTCGAACTGTTCCGCATTGTTAATGCCTTGAAGCTCTTTTTCAAGCACCTCAGACACCTCGCTCGGTTTTATTTTATCTGACATATTAATCTATTTTTTGAGTTCTTTTAATATCTTCTGGAGCTTGGTTTTTACGCTTGCATCCATCCGATAAGTATCGTATTCAAGAACGAAACCTCCGATAATGCTCGGGTCGGTCTCGGTATTGAACTCTACAGTTCCATGCGTCTTTTCCTGTACCATTGCCTTCATACGGCTTTCGGTATCATCGGACACCGGAACTGCAGTGACAAGTTTGCCTCTTGTGATGTGCTTCTGCTCCCGATAGAGAGTAATATAAGAGTTTGCGATAAATTGCAAAACTCCCTCACGGTCCTCTTTAAGAACGAGAGCAATGAACTTCCTCGTCAGGTCAGCGACATCTCCTCCACAAGCAGTCTCTAACAAGCGCTGCTTAGTGGACTTCTGAAGCATGGGATTGTTGATGGTGAAACGCAGGTCGGGCAGCTGAGCATAGCTTTCGGCAAGCGTCTGCATCTCCGCATAAACACGATCTTCACATCCTAGCTTCGTGGCGCTTCCTAAGAGTGCACGGGCATAACGAACAGAAATTACACCAATATCCATAGGCAACGTCTATTCTTTCTTGTCGCCCAAAGCTACCTCATCAAGCAGCTTGTCGATCAATTCCATCTGATTCCCTTCAGTAGAAAGCTTTTCTCTGAGAATCTTCCCAGCTATCATGACACTGAGCTCTGCCACCTGAGAGCGAATGTCCCTAATGGCATTCTGCTTCTCTGCTTCTATCTCAGCTTTGGCGTCCGACAACAGTCGGTCGCCTTCGTCACGAGCTTTACTGCGGGCATCTTCAACAATGCGGTCACGCGTTTGAGCCGCTTCCTTAAGGATAGCGGCCTGCCTCTCGCGTGCCTCTTGTAGGATGGATTCACCTTCCTTCTGTATGTTGGCCAGTTTCTCGTTGGCTTCGTGTGCCTTCCGGAGACTCTCATCAATGTAAGCCTTCCTGTTGTTCACCATCTTGATGATGACGGGGAATCCGTATTTCCACAAGATGAGGAGAACAATGAAGAACACCACGGCTGTCCAAAAGAACAGGCCGAAATCAGGTGTTATTAACGACATATCTTATAGTTTACACAAACAGTGCGAGCAGTGCGATGATGGCTGCAAAGAAAGCAACACCCTCAACAAGTGCAGCTGCAATGATCATTGACGAGCGGAGATCACCAATCTTCTCCGGCTGGCGTGCCATAGCATCCATAGCCTGGCCACCAATACGGCCAATACCAATACCTGCACCGATAGCTGCAATACCTCCGCCGATAGCGGCTCCTAATTTTGCAACAGCGTCTGCTGCTAAGAATAATGATAACATAATCTT
>OMVH01000216.1 GCA_900314365.1 uncultured Prevotella sp.
AAAACAAATCTCCAATATCCGAGGGACAGTAGTCGACGAGACCGGCGAGCCCATAGTGGGTGCATCGGTCGTAGTAAGCGGAACAAAGAATGCCACCGTTACCGACATCGAGGGGCACTTCACGATTTCGGCACCGTCTAAGGCCACTCTGCAAGTATCCTACATCGGCATGCACAGTGTGCACATTGCGGCCCGCGACGGTTTGAGAATCACGCTGAAAGCCGACGTAAACGACATGGAGGAAGTGGTCGTAGTGGGTTACGGCACCATGCGGAAAAAGGACCTGACAGGTTCCATAAGCACCGTGCAGGCCGAGCGACTTGAAAAAGAAGCACCCCGTTCGATACAAGACATCCTCAAGGGGGCCGCCACCGGTCTCTACGTTTCCATGTCCACCAATGCCGCCGGAACCTCCGATATGCAGATACGCGGCAAGAACACCCTCACGGCAGGCTCCTCGCCACTCTATGTCGTCGACGGAGTAATCTATCAGGGCAGTCTTCAAGACCTCAACCCCATGGACATCGAAAGTGTGGACGTACTGAAGGATGCCAGTTCGGTGGCCGTTTATGGAGCCAAAGCGGCGAGTGGAGTCATAGCCATCACGACAAAGAAAGGCAGCACGGGGAAACCTCGCATCAATTTCAATGCCAACATCGGAACCGCACACACAGCCCGCCTCCCGAAGATGGTTGACGGTGCCGGCTTCATTAAGTTCCGGCAGGAATACAACGAAGGTCTGCTCACCGACAAAGAAAAGGCGGAGAAGCAGGGTATGTACCAAGACCCACGGACTCTGCAAGGTGTTGATCTGCTCACATGGTACAACTACGACAAGAAAGAACCGGCCACAGAGCTTCCCGATGAGAACGGCCTCGTCTCAGCATGGCTACAGAGGCTGGAATTCTCCGACATCGAAATCCAGCACTACCTTGAGGGAAGAGAGACCAACTGGGACGACGAGATTTTCCATACCGGACTGCAACAGGACTATACGGTGAGCATTTCCAACCGCACCGACCGTCACAGCTATTACACCTCATTAGGTTACGCCGACCGAAAAGGAGTCACCAGGGGTGACCGCTACACCAACCTGCGTGCACGCGTGAACATGGACACAAAGGTAACCAGCTATCTTAGAATAGGTCTGAACTCGCAGTTTTCCTATCGCAAGGGCGGTTATCTTGCTGCCGACGCCAGTCAGAGAGAGAATCTCTCTCCCTACACATCAAACGAGATTGGCAACCCGACAAGCATCTACCGTGAGTATCCCAGCGGCGAGAATGTCAGCGTCAACCCCTTCTTCAACAACCTGTTCATCAGGCGCAAGCAAAACGACTTCGAACTCAACGGGAAACTCTACGGCATCCTCTCACTGCCGTTTGGATTCGAATACGAAATGGACTTCACACCGCGTCTGCATTGGTACGAGTATTTCAACCACAACTCTTCTGAAAATCCCGAATGGGCAGGCACCGGAGGCGAATCCACACGTAGCCACACGCGCTACCTCGACTGGCAGATTGACAACATCATACGATGGAAGAAGACTTTCGGTCTCCACCGTCTGGAGCTGACACTGCTGCAGAATGCCGAAAAGAACCAGTCATGGAGTACCTCTGCCGGCAACAAGCTCTATTCACCCAGCGACATCCTTGGCTTCCACCGCTTGCAGAGCGGTACCGACCCCACAGTGTCCAGCGACGACACCTACGACACGGGCGACGCTCTGATGGCCCGCCTCTTCTATCAGTACGACCGCAAGTACATGCTTACAGCCTCTGTGCGTCGCGACGGCTACTCAGCCTTCGGTCAGGAGAACCCCCATGCCACCTTCCCGGCCTTTGCCTTAGGCTGGGTGTTCAGCGAGGAGAAGTTCATGAAGTCCACGGCAAGCTGGCTCAACTACGGCAAACTGCGCCTCTCCTGGGGAGCCAACGGCAACAGGGACATCGGTCGCTACGCCGCCCTCGCACAGCTCACCACCGGAATGTACACCTATCTCGACGGGTCAGGCAATCCCTACATCATCTCGCAAATCTACATCTCCGTATTAGGCAACAGCAAACTGAAATGGGAGCGCACGGCCGCGTGGAACTGGGGACTCGACTTTTCACTCTTCAACGACCGCATTTCCGGAAGCATCGACTACTACCGCTCAAAAACCACCAACCTGCTGGTCGACCGCAGTCTGCCGTCCATCATAGGTTACAGTAGCATCAAAGCCAACCTGGGAGAACTTCAGAATCACGGACTCGAAATAAGCCTGACCGCCCATCCCTACATCTCAAAGAATTTCAGATGGGATACGAGCGGCTCCTTCTCCTTCAACCGCAGGAAGATTGTCCACCTTTATGGCGACAAGACCGACGTAAAGGATGCCGACGGCAACGTCATCGGGCAGAAAGAAGCCGACGACTACGCCAACTCCTGGTTTATCGGTCACGACCCGAACCAGATTTGGAACTACAAACGCGACGGTGTATGGCAGGTGGGCGAAGAAGAGGAAGCAGCGAAGTATGGCTGTAAGCCCGGTGATTTCAAGTACGTTGACCAAAACGGAGACGGAGTACTCAACACCGACGACAAAGTCTTCCAAGGCTACACCACTCCACGCTACTACGCATCTTGGAGAAACGACTTCACCTTCCTGCGCGACTTCACATTATCGTTCATGATGTACGGCCATTTCGGACAGTATGGCACTTTCAACCGTGCTGCCAATACTGGTGGCATGTATGACCGACACACCATCAGCGACATTCCCAGATGGACCGCCGAGCACCCGACGAGTAATTATGCCCGCATAGGTTCGACCAACCTAGGCAGCAATTACGTGCGAAAGACTTTCGTCAGGATGGAGAACATCACTCTCGGCTACCGGCTGCCCGAAACCGCAGCAAAATATATCGGCATCACGGGAGCTTCCTTCTCCCTGTCGGTACGCAATCCCTTCGTCATTACCGGCTGGTCGTATGGCGATCCTGAAGGCGGCGACTATACGATGCGCACCGTGAATTTAGGAATCAACCTCACATTATAACAACCACAAAACTTCCAGACTATGAAACGAGCAATCCAGCAACATATCATGCAACTTTGCACCGCAGCCGGAGCCATCCTGACCTCCCTGGCACTGGCCTCCTGCGGTGACAGCTGGCTTGAGCCGAAGCCGCTGTCTTTCTACACCCCCGAGAACACCTACGTTGATGCCGACGGACTCTATTCTGCCGTCACTGCTTGCGAACGCAACATGCGTCATGAGTTCACCGGCGATGGTGCTCCTATCCTCACTGAGATGGACCTTTCTGACATCGCCATTCATGGTAAGACCGACGAGAGTGCCTCCATCACCGACCTCGACAGCTATCTACTTCCCACCCATCTCACCGACAGCCACAAAGGCAAGTGCGGCTGGTACTGGCAGGAATCCTACAACGGCATCAAGTACGCCAACATTGTAATTGGACGCCTTGACGGCGCTAAATTCACCGACGAGGCTGAGCGCAACGCCGTGCTCGGGCAAGGCTACTTCCACAGGGCCTACCGGTATTTCAGACTGGTACACCAGTTTGGCGACGTACCTTGGATTGGAGAAGAAATCAAGGAGCCGAAACTCGACTTCTACACCTACGACCGCTGGAGCATCCTCGCCCAGTTACAGAAAGACATGGAGTTTGCCTACCAGTGGATACCCGTATCAGAGCCACGCGGAAGAGCCAACAAATATGCCGCAGGCGTGTTGCTCATGAAAATCTATATGGCCAACTGCCAGTTCGACAAAGCCATTGAGGTGGGTAAGGAGATTGTTGCCCACTGTCCGCTGATGACCGAACGGTTTGGTGCCAACAAGAACAAGGCTCACACCAACCTCATGTTCGACCTCCACAGCGTGGAGGGGAAGACCGATCCCACCAATACCGAAGGCATCATGTACGTGGTCAACATGCCCAACATCGCCCAGGACCAGGAACGCAGCTACACCATGCGCAACGCCCTGCCCTACTGGGCAAAGGGAGCCGCCGTGAAAACACCGGAGGGAAAGAATGGTACGGCTATCTCCTGCGACAATGCCGACAAGGGCTCGGCCATCGACAACGACTACAACTGCGGTAGGGGAATTGGCTCTATGCGACCATCAAACTACTATCAGTACGACATCTGGACAGACGCTGAGAAGAACGACCTGCGTGCACCCTTCAATCACGACAGCTGGCGTCACATGGAAGACCTCTATTACAACAACCCGAGTCTGAAAAAGAAAAAAGACCCACGCTACGGCACGCATCTCGTGCGACCGGCCAATTTAAGTACAGCCGACAGCATCCGCTGTTGGTACAGCTGGCCTCACTATAAGATTTTTGTCCCCGACCCTACTCGCACCACAGACATCCAGGGTGGCGAGACTCCCTGGTATGTATATCGCTCAGCCGAGGTCTACCTGATGCTTGCCGAATGCTACTATTGGAAAGGAGACAATGCCAACGAGCTGGCCATGCTGAACGTCGTCAGAAAGCGTGCCGGAGCCGAGCCACTGACCGGACAGGTAGGCATTGCTGAGGTATTGGCAGAGCGCGCACGCGAGCTATTCTATGAGGAGTGCCGGCATGTCGAGCTCGTTCGCATTGCCTACACCTATGCAAAGACAGGTAAGCCCTGCGAGGCCTTCGATGGAAGAGTCTACAAGCTGGACAACTTCTCTGGCCCTGATAAAGTAGGACTGAACTGCAAGGAGACAGGCTACAACTTCTATTTCGACTGGGTGACAAAGCACAACAACTTCTACAATCACGGCGTAGTGATACCTAACGGAGAATATAAGATGAGCGTGCATCATGTGCTTTGGCCAATACCTGAAAATGCCATTAAGACAAATACCGGAGGCACCATCAATCAAAACGTAGGCTATCCGAAAATCAAGGACAATATAGTACCACTCAAAATAGAAAACACTGAAAAGAAATAGCCCTCAACACTGAAGCCATTTGAATAGAACATA
>OMVH01000200.1 GCA_900314365.1 uncultured Prevotella sp.
TATAATAAAAACCTCTATATTTGACTTAGTCTTAATTTTGTAATATCCATATCCATATATTATAAATATTGGATTAAAACTTAATGACTTAGAACCTGTTACAAATAAGCAAATCATAATGTATACAACAAGTAGTGAAATTAAATCAATTTTGCCATCACAGGGGTTAGGTATACTCAATGCTACAAAAATATAACCAAGATAAATTGGCAAGTATTCATTATTTACAGGTGTCAATCTCTGTATATCATAAGTTATAGAATCATTAGGTTGGATTTTAAACCATTGTAGCATCACTAATCCCAATATTAAAGGAGAGCCAATGTAGATTGCATAATTAATCCACATTGGTATATCAATAAGTTCGTATCTTGACTTTATTAGATACAATGAGGGCAACAGACAAGTAGAAATTGCACTTATCATAAACCGCACTATTAGTTTAAATATATTTTCTATCAAAGTCATTGTCCTTGTAATTTTTGGTACAATATTTGTAAAATATAATTGGGAGTATCAACCCATTTGTGATTTTGTCATAAATTGATTTATCAATATCTTCTGGATATAAGTTATCACTATTATACACATAAATAAATTAATACACGTGCCTACACACTGTGTTCAAATTAGGACACCGTAACCACGCAACTTGGAGAGGAATTTCTTATGGATTGCCAACTTGTCTGAATAGCTTTTTCAGTTTGCATGCAAACTGTAAGTTAGCTATAAATCCGCATTTCAAAAGTACATGTAACGATGCCATCATATACCTCTGGTAATCGGTGGCCATAATCAAATTTTATAGGATCTTAGTGGACGGTATTGAGTCGCTTACTATCTGATTTCCTTTACCTCACTCTCATATACACAGGTTGAAGGAAAGGTTTCATGTATCTGTGACATCAGAATAGGGACATTTGTAATATAGTTTGGAATGTTACGTCCTAAATAGATGACCTTGATACAAAACGGGAGGCCATCAATACATCCATTAGTTGTATTTATAGTAAAATCCTTATAAGTTGAGAGTAATCCGTTATAGTTGGCTGTCTGTAGATGTTCATTACATGCATCAAAGAGGAAGCGATATTCATTCTCTGTCGTAAACGTTGTACTTTTCACGACATAACGCATCTTTTGGGTGCTGATAAAAGACACTTGTATTCCATCTTTACTTAATGACAGCAACTTGTCTCGGAGCTTTTGAAAATTATTATTTTCCTCATCAACATAGAAAACCTTAGTGACATCTTTCTTAGGAACTTCAAAACCAACACTTACACCACAACCTTTATTGCCATAACGAATCCACATAAGGCCATCGTCCCCTTTATCTGTAAAAGATGTAACAAGGATATTCTTGTTCTTAAGGTTGTCAATGAGCATGGTATTATCATTCACTTTCTCAGGACCATAAAGGAGATAATTGATCCATTCTCCTTCATATCTATCATTCATTGAGATGATAGAATTCATACGGAATGTATTGCGATTGGTCATAAATAAGAAAGTGTCAAGTGACATATACTTATATAGATACATGGTATTGCCATCATGGCCTTTGTCCACTGATAGATCTAAGTAATTAGACAAATCTAATTCAACAACATAATTCTTTTTGAATGTGTCAAAGACGACTTTCGTTTTGTCAACACCGTTATCCGAAAAAGTATTAGCAATCTTATCCTTATCCTCTTCTTTTCCTATAGGAAGATATTTGTCTAGGAAATATTCAACATTATGCCGATCATTATTTGAGCTGTGTGCATCAAAGAATTCACTTACATGAACAATGTCATTTCCGCTTTCTAAAAAATCCTGGAACCATGGCGAGTACTTTTGCGCTTTAACAACAAAACCTCCTCTTACTTTAAACCTACCATCCTTTCGAATATTAGTCACCATATAAAGAAAAGTCACTAAATCCTTGTCTTCGTATTTTACATTTATACGACCTTCTTGTTCTTCTTCATTATATTCATCTGAGATAGCGTACTTCTCCTGATCTATTTCGATTTTTTGAATCCTACTTAATATTAATTTTTTGAGGTCAGTGAAAGAATAAGACATAAACATCGATAATTATTATTGCTGTTCAATAATACTACAGATTGATAATTCTCCGTATGTAACTTGCTGTAATATCGTCTTCTGATTTTCTAAATTGGGGTCCCTCATGTCTCCTAATAAGGTATTCGTCCAAGATTCGTCAAGCATCTTTCGCCTCCTTTCGACGGCTCTGCCCAACTGTGCTTCCGGCACATTAAGAAAATCGTATAGACCGATGTAGGAGTTTATGAGGTTGAGGACTGCCGCTATAAGATTCGACTGGCTTCATTAATGCTTGCTCCTGCCTTATAGGCCA
>OMVH01000044.1 GCA_900314365.1 uncultured Prevotella sp.
ATCAAAAATCAAAGTTTTCCATTGCACACTCTCTTCATTTGAAGCTCATCTGCCTCGATAAAATCGGTGCCTGTCATTGAGACACTACCAATCTGAAAGAGTATAAGCGCTTGCGGAACTTGAAAAACATAAAAACGAAACATTTCGGGATATGGATTTCTACCGAGCAAACAGCCCGGAATGAATCCGTGTCCAGGGTGGAAACAGACTGTACAACAATTATTCGACGTTTGTACAACAATTGTTAGACCAAAATAAAAGCCTGCAACACCGGCAGCTATGAAGTAGACCGGAATTGCAGGCTCTGCAGACTGGACAAATAGTGATTAGAAGAGCTTGTTGGGATAGACGGCCTCGTCGACAAGCTTCTGAATCTTTGCCACTACACTGGGACGGTCGGCAGCATAGGTCACACCGAACCACTTGCTCGTCGTATCAAGCACTTCGCAGGTAGCCTTACCACTCTTGATGAGCTTGTCCACGACCCAGGGAATGAGATACTCAGCCTTGGGATTGGCTTTGGTCTCAGGATCATCAAGGAAGTCCTTGAAATAGGTCTCACTGTATTCAAAATAGTCAGGTGTGAATCCCCAGACATTCATGCTCACGGGCGTATTGTCGGGAATGGCAATCCAGTTGCCTTCCTCGTCCTTGAACTCCACCTTGCCGTCGGCTTTACGCTCTATCTCCTTGCGCTCCACGCAGGAGGTGAGATGGCCGGCCTCGTTTTTCGTGCAGACTCCACGCGACACAGTACCATTGTCGGAAAGTGTATTGCTCACGCGGAATCCAACCATGGCATAACAGCCCTTGCTGCCTTCGGGAAGCTCGGACAGGAACTTACCAATTACCTGGAAGCAGTCGCGATTGTAGAAATCGTCGCAATTTATAACACAGAATGGCTCCTTGATAACATCCTTGGCCATCATGACAGCATGATTGGTGCCCCAAGGCTTCGTGCGGCCTTCAGGTACACTGTAGCCTTCAGGAAGTTTGTCGAGGCTCTGGAAGACGAGCTCGCAAGGCACGTGACCTTCATATTTGGCCAGAATCTTAGTACGGAATTCCTCTTCAAAGTCTTTGCGGATGACCCATACAATCTTTCCGAAGCCTGCATGAATGGCGTCGTAGATTGAATAATCCATGATGGTTTCTCCGTTGGGGCCCAGCCCGTCAAGCTGCTTGAGCCCACCATAGCGGCTACCCATGCCTGCAGCAAGAAGCAATAATGTCGGTTTCATAATTTTATGTTAGTTTTAAGTTAGAACTTCATCTACGTAATGCAAAAGTAATCATTTCTGTTGACACGGCACCCCTTGTAAGGCTTAATTATTGATAAATCAGAAGGGATAGCCTATAGCGAGGTGAATGCTTTGTCCATCGCGGAAGGACGGAAGGTTGTAGAATCCACTCCGGCCCGTATCGTAGGGCACATGGAGGCCTATACCCCAGTCAACGCGTATAACAAAGATATCCATGTCGTATCTGACCCCGACTCCAGTACCGTAGGCAAGTTCCTTGAAGAAGTTGCTGGCTCGGAACTTTCCTTCCGGCCGGGCTTCGTCGTTGTGGAGTCCCCACACATTGCCGGCATCGAGGAAGAGAGCTCCATAGAGTTTACCGAAGAGCCGCGGACGGTATTCCAGATTGGCAAGAAACTTCACGTCGCCTGTCTGCTCTACATACGACATGCGAGAGTTTTTGGGTACATACTTTCCGGGCCCGATGCTCCTCACGTTGAAGGCACGGATACTGTTGGCTCCTCCCACATAGAATTGCTCATAGTAGGGCGCGGAGGTGGAGTTGCCATAGGTGGCGACGATGCCCGCGCTGAGATGCCCCACGAGACTACTGTTCTCTGAAAGCCGCCACAGCTTCACAAAGTCGGTCTCGAGCTTAGCGAACTGTGCAAAAGGATTCTTGAACATCTGCTTGTTCTTCTCCGTAAACTGACGGCCTGCCGCGAGATAGCCGAGAGAGAGAAGGTTGCCGCTCTCACTCACCTGCACCGACCATGTGATGGGGTTGCGGTAGGTTGAGGCGCTCTGGTACTGGTAGGTGTAGCTCATTTTGGGCACGAACTGGTCCTGCATGGACACACGCAGATAGGGGTTGTCAGCGATGAGGTCGGTGAACTTCTGCGTCTGCTTGTTCATGTATTCGTAAGTCAGGATGAGGGGACTGTAGGAGTGGTGCGACTGTGCCGACGTCCACCAGTCGTAAGTGAGCTCGCCCGAGACCACGTGACGGCGGAAGTAACCAGCGCGGTTCAATATGTTCGTGGATGCCTTGAGAGTCGTCGTGGGGGTAAGGTAGAAACGGTGACGCCGTTTTTGCCTGTAAAGGGTATCGCGTTTTTGGAAACTTTGCAGCACACTGCGTGGTGTGAGCAGTCGTGGGAGTATAAGAGCCACGTCGCCCCCCACCTCATAGGAGTTTACACCCGAGCTGCTGCCCTCGGCATTATGTCCGGTCTGCCATTCGTAGGAACCATGCAGATTGATGTCAAGCTTTTCGCCGCCCCTGAAGGCATTGCGCTTTGTGAAACCGATGACAGCCTCCGGACCTAACAGTCCCGAGGTCTTACCCTTGGCATTGGCTTCAATATAGAAGTCATAAGGCTTGTCAAATACGAGGTCGACGGTGAGGTCGAGCGTGTCGCAGGCCTGGGTGGTGTCGCGCTGAGCGAACTGCATACCATAATAGCTGAAGAGTCCTGTCCCCTGCAGGCTCTTACCTGATTCTTCCTCCAAGGATGCGCTGTAAAGGCTGTCGGGACGAAGCTTCAGATTGCGCATCACTACACCGGGCCTGAGCGGCGGCTTGCGCCCATTAAAATGGAAGAAGATGCTGCGGCGCCCCAACCGGTTGACCAACGTATCAGTGAACTCGCGCTTCAAGTTGACATCTATCTTACCGATATACCATTTTTTATATACGCGCGCATCAAGGCTGTCGACCATCAACAACCTCAGGCTCACCTTTCCCGGCGTGTTCAGAGTGTCGGCCATGTAGGATGCAAAACTCTGATTATAGAAGTAGAAGCCATTGTTGCGAAAGAGCAACGAGAGTCTGCGGCGCTCGGCATCCAGATTGGGTACGTTGAAAGGTGCTCCTTTACGGATGACAGCATCTTTGGCCGACGACAGAATCAGGCTGTCTGTGACGGGAGGAAAACGCAGATAACTCACGGAGTCGATGGTCCACAGATGTCCCATGTCGACGGTGTAAGCCACTTTGCCTTTCTTAGGATTGCGGCCCGTGATATTCTTATAACCCACTTTACCGTGGAAATAACCGTATTTTCGAAGCTGCGACTCAGCAACAGAAGCCCGCAACTGTGGATTAATCTCGCTCATGAGCTTCGGCCTCGTACCGAAGGCACGCACAAACCAACGAGCCACGGCACTGCTGTCCTGGGAGAATGCGTTCCAAATCCATAGCTTGATAGGGAAGGGGCTTCGGTAATAACTGCTTCCAAAGAGTGAGGCGTTGGGAGTGGTAGCGAGTACGTTCTCAATTTCAATTTTGGTTGTCTCTGCGTAGTCGCTGGCTTTATAGTCAGTATAGTTTATCTTCTTCAGTCCCGTGAACAGTTGCTCGCCATCGGGAATAGCGCTCGTTGAGGAACAACCGTGGAGAATGATAGCCAAGGCTGCAAGAAGGAGAAATATGCTTCTATGTCTCATTGCTTTGTTTTGTTGCGCAGCGTATCCTTGCTGCTGTTCATAGCCGGGAGAACATCTGCATCCGACTTGAAACGGAAGATGTCCTTAAAGTGGCGGAGCTTGCGTTTCCAAATGAAACCAGCGCCGTATTCACCAATCTGCCCATCAAGCCAGTCGTATACATTATTGTTATAGAACAGCTTCAAGTACTGGCTGGAACGTTGGTCGAGTCGATACTCGAACTGAACATTGTCGAAGAAGGTGTTGTTCTGCGTCTGTTCGAGTTCTGCTCCCGTAGAAACTTTTCCTCCAATAATGATGTTCAGGCGGTTGTTAAGCACACGTTTGGAAAACTTGAAGTTGTAGTCAGTGTGCATAGCTCCGTTGGCATTGACAGAGTTGTCGACGCTCATTCCTATGTCGAGCCCCATAGAGCGCATGGCGGCACCGGCAATATTGTTGATTTCGCTTTGCAGGAACGAGCTCAGCGCACTGTTCATGGAGAACGATTTGGTGTTTCCGTCGGTGAGATACATTCCCGATGCAAGCATGGCAATGGCCACCTTGCCACGTCCTTCTTCGCTCATGGTGTTGAGTTCGTCCTGCACCGTGAGGTCGTTAGGTGCCTTGATGATAAACTCGATGCCGGGATTACTGAGGGTTTTAGACAGCTGCACGCCACACTTGAAGTCCACTGCGCGTCCGTTGCCGGTTCCTTCATCGACCGTGGCCTTTACGCTTTCGGTAGCTGTGATATTAAGTAGTGGATTCATCGGCTCACCATTGAATTCAAGATAGCTTCCTTCCTCTATGTTAAAAGTCTTCAGAGGAATGATGGGCAGGGCATATTTCATTTCACCATCATTGAGCGTATAGCGGCCTGTCAGTCTCAGCCCGTCGCTCATGTCGTAGTTCATCCTCAGACTGCCTCCGCCCCTGAGGTCAATGTAGTTGGAATGGTCGGCGTTGAGCATACAGTCAATGTGGGCAGCCTCATCAATGTTCACCATGAGCTGCATATTGAAGCCTGTCAGCGGGGGACGAACAACGGTCTGAACTGTGGTGGTGTCGGTGAAATCGGTGAACTTGACAAGCTCGTTGAGCTGGTTGTCAGTGGTCAGCACTGCGTCACGCATGATGTAGGTCATATCAGTGGAACCGAGCACATCGAGACGTCCCCGCATCTTCAGATTGTCAACAGGTCCCTGCATACCGGCAAAGAAGTTGACATAGGTCTTGCCGTAAGTCTCTGAACGCACGTTCTCTTTCGAGTCGATGAGCAGGAAGTTGCGGGCCTGCATCTTCACGTTGAGCATCATACGGTTGAAATCGGAGAAGTCGAATGACCCTGAGACATCAAGCGGGCTGTCGTTGTTTGCGAACATCTCGAAATTCTCAAAAAGCAACTTGCTGTCTTTTATGGTTACTGGGTCGTTGGCAAAACGCATCGACACGCCGTAAGGCTGGCTGAAGACATACGACGAGTCGAGATAGATCTCACCGTTCACCTGTGGCTTGTCGAGCTTACCCTTTACCGTTAGTTCACCATCACCAAAGCCCTTGAAACCTATGAGCTGATCGGGAATAAAGCCATTGACAACCGCCAACGGAAAGTTTTCCATCTGCAGCTTGGCATCGAGCACACCGTCTTTAGCATAGGTTCCATCGATGGTACCCACCTCTTCACCGTTGCTGGTCATCACTCCGCTCACCTTATGGCCTCCGTCAGCGAGAGGCATATAGACAAAATCGCTGCCTATGTTCCCCATCGGACATTTTTCGTAGGCCATATTATCCACTGCGACTGATGAGGATATGCTCGTCTCGTCCTTAGTCTGGATGAGATGGAAATCCCCGTTCATAGTGCCGGATATGTTCGGTGTATAAGGGACAACCGACAAGATGCGCTCCAGGTTTATCTTGTTAAGACTCAGTGTGATGTCTTGCAAGGCTTCCGTATTACTGTCGTCAGTATAAATTTTCGCTCCAGTCCCGTCATCGGCAGTAAGTTCCATGTCGGCTGATACTCTTCGGTCGTTTCCTAGGAAGATGTAATTGCTGTCGTTGACATGGAATGTCTTGTAGCCGATAATGGGGTCGTCACCATACAGGCGGCAGCGAATACCTCCCGTCTCCATTTGGGCATTGAGGGCGACACTTATACCAAGAAGATTCTTAGCATCATAAAGACGTGTAGTGACATAGGCTCCATTATCTTTCACCCCACCTTCGAAGAGGGCATTGAAAACATACTGAGGGTTGGCGCTGTTGTTGCGTATCTGGCCGTGATAGGTCATCTTGCCGTCGGTGGATGCAAAGTAGAGTCGCAGTGTATCGAGCTGCATACTGTCCTTGGTGAGTGAGTCGATGCTCACGTAGCCATTCAGTCCAGCTGAATTAGAAGAAGTGAGATTGACATTGGCTTCCTTGAAACAGTAGCCATATTTGTGCAGAACACGCACGAAGAAGTTGTCCCTTCCGCTTCGCAGATAGAGCTGACAGAAGGGTAGCTGTGCGCGCAGCTTGTCCTGGTCGATATAGCGTTCTTTGAATTGTTTTTGCAGCTCAGCCATCAGCCCGTTGCTCAACTTGGAAAGTCGGCGATAACCTCCTTGCGCATTAAGATTAAGGTGGAAATCCCCGCAGTCAATGACGGCATGGGTTGTGTCGGTCCGGGTGAGTACGTCCATAACGATGTCTTCAGGACGGTAGTTCACCCCCTTCTGCTTGACCGTGATGTCACTCACGAGGCCCTGGACCTTGTAGAAATCCTTCATGTCGGAAGCAACATCTACATGTCCGCACAACGATGCCACTACGTCTTCCTTAGTAGCGTGCAGGCCATAGAGGTCAACCTTAGCAAGGTCACAGGCCACGGTAGCCTTCAGTGACCGCGTTGAAGCGAGTGCATCGAGTGTGATAAGCCCCTGAAGGAGCTTGTTGTCGCTCTTGACGAAAGCATGAACCCTACCATTGCGCATCTTTGCATCAGCATTGATACGGTCGAGGTTGTAGCCATTGAAATTGAGGCTTGTTATGTGGGCCGATGCATCCACACGCGTCCGAGGAGAGAGTAAGTTAGTGCCTGCGCCGGAGAGGCTCACGGTGCCGCTGAATGGCTTTAAGTTCAAGTTTGGCACAAAGTTCTGAAGAGGAAGCCGGCGGGCATTGAGCTGCGCTGTGTAGGACATGGCATCCGCATTGAAGCCTACAGTTCCCGACAGACTGCCTCCGCCCTGAGTTGCAAGAATCCGTGCTCCATAGTGCGGACCTCTGACTGCGAGATGCCCCTTAACACCCAATCCGCCCGGTAACCTCACGCTCGAACCCAAGATGGGATTGAGAAAGCTGAGGTTATAGCCTTGCGCACTAAAATCGGCAGCGGCGGAAACATGCTTGGTGTCCGTAATATTTCGAGCATAGCCTTCAGCGGTAAGACTCATGACAGTGGGAATGCGCACGCTGACATCATGGAAGTTGAGACGCTCCAGGTTGCCTTTCACCGACCCCTCGGCTATGATAGGAATGTCCATCCACATACGCCGGATGTTGGCTGGGAGCGAGGGGATAAAGAGCAAGGCATCATGCTTGCCCAGGGAAGCCCGAAAGCGGGTAGAGAAGTGGCCGGGATTACTCTGGGCAAAGGCATCCATGTCCATCTGAGCATCCCCGCTCAATGAGCTATAAGGAGTTCTGAGGGCCAATCCACTGACCGCTAAACGAAGCGAGTCCTTGACAACTTTTCCGCACAGTCCCTCCAACTTCAGTCCGCTCTTCTCCTTAAACGCAAGTTGGCGAATGTCTGCATTCATGCGTGGCGAGCAGAACATGAAGGAACGGGCCTGTAAGGACAAGCCGCTGAGCGAAATGTGATTGAAGTCAAAGCCGGGAGAATGGATTTCGAAATTATTATCGTAGTCCAGACTTCCCTGCTGCCAGTTTATGGTCTGGGTCTTATAGAGACTCTTGTGAAGATCGAGGAAAAGGTTGCTGACAAGCGCTTTTCCGAAATAGGCTTTCACAGCGAGTGTGTCGCCGGGCATATGGAGCGCGAAGCCAACACCATCGAGCCGCACTTTCTGTGCCGCTATCTTCCAGAAGTTCTGTCCGGGCGTTGTATCCTTGGGCACCGTGTCGCTGAGTTCCACACTCAGAGTCCCCTGCCGCAGACTGAACGATTCTAGGTCAGCAAGAGTGTTCTTCCAGTCCACAGTGCTCTGTCCTGCTACCGTAAGGCTCTCCAAGTCGCCCTTGATACGTGCTTCGTGGATGAAGCTGGCTGTGTTTACCTTCAAATGGCTAAAAGCAATGGAGTTAATGTCAACCTTGCTACTAAGCAGTGGCAGTAACTTTATATCGACCACAGACTTACGAATATCGGCTATAGTGTCTTTCACCTGAGGCAGAGAGTCGTTCGGACTAATCACTTTCACACCTTCGACTCCAAGACGTAACGGGAATTCGAGGTTAACATGGCTGATGCTAATCTCCATGCCGGTACGCTTCGAGGCATAGGCTGTCACCTGCCTGACAGCCCAGTTCTGGAAGGGCGGCAGGTAGAGTAGGAGAGTGAGCACGATGAATAATGCTACGGGAGTCAGTAGAACGATTCCCGCAACTTTGATAATCTTCTTATATCTGAACTCAGTCACTTAGGCAGTACACATCTATGATGACGCTGCAAAATAACAAAATTATTCGAAAAAACAGGCAATATTGTCGAAGAAAAATAGGGCAGGAAGCTTATTTTCTTATATTCCTGGCCATTTCCTGCCACAAAGGGTCATCGGGTAACGGTGATTCCACCACTACCTGCTTATGAGACACAGGGTGCTCGAACTCCATACGACGGGAGAGCAGCGAGATGCCTCCGTCAGGATTGCTGCGGCCGGCGCCGTACTTCAGGTCGCCTTTGATGGGACAGCCCATATGACTCAACTGGCATCTTATCTGATGATGGCGTCCTGTGAGGAGCTTTATCTCCAGCATTGTGTAGTGGTCGGAGTGGGAGAGGACCCGGTAGATGAGAATGGACTTCTTGCTTCCCGTTACTTCATGGTCGTAGGCAAAGGTCTTGTTGATGCGTTCGTTTCTCACAAGCCAGTCGGTGAGTGTACCCTCGGGCTCGGCCGGAGCATTCCGGGTGATGGCCCAATAAGTCTTGTGCACTTCGCCGTTACGGAACATGCTGTTCAGACGTGAGAGAGCCTTGGAAGTCTTGGCAAACATGACAAGACCTGCCACAGGACGGTCGAGGCGGTGGGTTACGCCAAGAAACACATTACCAGGCTTGTTGTATTTCTCTTTCAGATAACGCTTTACACTATCCGAGAGGGGAGCATCACCGCTTTTGTCCGCCTGAACGATTTCTCCACTCTGCTTGTACACAATGATAATATGGTTGTCCTCGTAGACTACCTGCATGTCCCAGTGCTGTTTTGATAATGAGTCCGTCACCCCTTCGGCTACCTTTCAAACAGGAGAACGAGCCGCAACGGTGACGGACCAAGATAAATGATTACATGTTCATTCCGCCGTCAACCTGTATCACCTGACCTGTGACGTAGCTGGACAGGTCAGAAGCGAGGAAGGTGGCCACATTGGCTATATCGTCGACCGTTCCTGCACGACGAAGTGGAATATTCTGAATCCACTGCTTACGTATGTCATCGGGCAATGCCTGGGTCATGGCAGTGTCGATGAAGCCCGGAGCTATAGCATTGGCACGGATGCCGCGGCGACCAATCTCCTGACCGATGCTCTTGGCAAGGGCGATGAGTCCGGCCTTGGAAGCTGCATAATTGCACTGTCCGGCATTTCCGTGAACACCCACGACGGAAGCCATGTTGATGATGGAACCACCGCGCTGGTGCATCATGATGGGTGTAACCGCATGGATGAAGTTGAAAGCACTCTTCAGATTCACGGCAATGACGGCATCCCACTGCTGCTCAGTCATCTTCAGCATTAGGGCATCCTTGGTGATTCCTGCATTATTGACAAGAATGTCAATATGTCCGAACTCTTCCTCCACCTTACTGACAAGTTCTGCAGTGTCAGCGAAGTTGGCAGCATTGCCAGCATAACCTTTGGCCTTCACTCCGAGAGCCAGCAGCTCGCGCTCTGTGCCCAAACCTCCATGCTCCTCGTCGATGACAAGGTCGGTGAATGCAATGTTGGCGCCCTCAGCGGCGAACTTCAGCGCAATAGCTTTTCCTATCCCGCGTGCGGCCCCCGTAATGAGGGCTGTCTTTCCTGTTAATAATCCCATTTTGAATAAATGTATTTAAGTGGTTGATTTTTTTATAAGTTGTAGGGAGAGTAGTGGTTCCTTTTACCCAAGATACCTCGTCAGTGCCCGACACTTTTTCCGAGCGCTCCGTAAACAACCTTGGCTACAAGAGGCTTGCTGCTCTCCTCTGTCAGTCCATGTCCCAAACGCCCATAGATAAAGGGCACCTCAAGGCCTTTAATACAATAGTGAGTGATATCGGCCACCAGTTCGACATTTTCTATATCAAATTCTCCGTCAGCTTTGGCATCTGAATATACTTTACGGAAAAGTTCGATCTCATCCTCATCAAAGTTCTTCCTCACTTTCTCGACCATCCAGATATTACGGAAGAACTCCGCGCGCAAGTTACCATTGCGAATCACGGTCTCTTTAATCATACTTAGATGAGTATAGATAAGTTCGATAATCTTATCCTGAGGCGATATTTTTTTTGCAGCCACTTCGTCGAGCTTGTCGCTGAGACGCTCCAACTCGCCTTCAATGACTGCATAGTAGACTTCGTCCTTACTCTTGAAGTACGTATAGAGCGTACGGCGCCCTTTGCCCGAAGCCTTTGCTATGTCGTTCATCGTAGTATTGGCAATGCCATTTTTGGCAAACAATTGTCTTGCCACGTCGACAAGCATCTGTCGTGTCTTTGATATTGACATAATCCGCCTTCTTTTTGTTGTTGCACATCTGTTAGCTGTGTGCAAAAGTATGATTTTTATTTCTAACAGACAAAGGAATGTCGTTTTTTTTGAGATTTTTGCATTCACACCTCAGCCACATTGTATTCAAACTTCGGCCGACTCGCATTCAATATATCGAATACACTATCGCAGAGTCATTGATATAAGTCAATATATTGCTTTTGAAATCAAATATCATGAAAAAAACACAGTGAAAACTTGGCGCATAAAGAATTTTGTAGTACCTTTGCAATCGCAATCAGGAAAAAGCTGATTAACATCGCGGAGTGGAGCAGTTGGTAGCTCGCCAGGCTCATAACCTGGAGGTCGCACGTTCGAGTCCTGCCTCCGCAACTATAACGTCCGAAGTCGTTGAACATCAACACTTCGGGCGTTTTTGTTTGACCAGCATGTGTACCGGCTAACGGGTGTAAGTCCCGAGCAGACCAGGTAGTGGGAACTGCATAGCCAGAGAGACAAGGGTGTCCATCGCGAGGTGGAATCT
>OMVH01000057.1 GCA_900314365.1 uncultured Prevotella sp.
CCACCTCTTCCCATTCCGAACAGAGAAGTTAAGCCCGCTTGCGCCGATGGTACTGCAATGCAATGCGGGAGAGTAGGAGACCGCCCCACTTTTATACGGAAGCCCTGCTGCTGAGTTCTTTCAGCGGCAGGGCTTTCTGCTTTGCAGGAATTCTTCCCTATTAGCTTTTATATTTGTTCTTATCGTTCAATTCTTCTTACTTCTCGTAATAGTTCTAATACCGCGTTACTTCTCTTGATTTGTTAAATAATCACAACGTATTTGCTTTTTTTTACTTTTTCTATCCGGCTGTATGAATTATTGACTATATTTGCAACATCTTAAACTTTACAAAAACTAAAATTTATGAAAAGACTTTTAATGGGAGTTATGGCATTTTGTGCCATAGTGTTGTTGTTTAGTTGTTCGGACAACGACATTGCGGATGATGTCCACAACGTTACTCCTCCAAACCCGAACTTAGCGTCAGCTATGATTTCATTCTCGCCCGACAGTGGTGGAGTGGGTACCTCACTTATCATTGACGGTAAGAATCTTGGAACCGACACGAGTTGTGTAAAAGTGACCGTGAATGGTAAGAATGCGCCTGTGATAGGTGTCAACAATGATGTGCTTTATGCAACGGTACCAGCTCGTGCAGATACCGGATATGTGAAGCTCTATGTAACTAAGAATGGAAAGACGGAAGAGTTTACTTCAGACCGCGTGTTCCGTTATCAGTTCAAGCGTAACGTTTCGACTGTTGCAGGACAGGCCGGCCAGAGCTCTCGTATGGATGGCTCCTACAGTGAGGCAAGATTTCAACGCCCTTGGTTTGTGACGCATGATAAAGAAGGTGTCATCTACGAAATAGACGAAGGTCGTGGAACAAACAAGAATGGAGCTCTTCGTCGTTTGAAGGAAGGTCTGGTTGAAAATCTTATTGAGGACAACGCCGGAGTCTTCCAGTCGCCTACAGTTGCAGCTTTCAATGCTGCTCAGGATACTATGTACATGACCCACATGTACAATTCACATAACTGCACCAGCCGTGTAGGACTTATCCTTATTACTCGTGCCTCGGGCTTTGTTGACAGCAAGGCTCTTGTCCGGATGGATGACGTAGAGCCACAGCTTACAGGCCTGGCTGTAAATCCTGTAGACGGACAAATTATTTTCAGCAACAATGCCGACGGTTATCTCTACCTTTATACTCCGCGTGATGACAATGACATCAGCCTGTCATTCAAAAAGCTCCACCGTGTACGCAACCAATCGGGTACTGAGATGCGTCTTGTTTTCAGTCCCGACGGCAAGTACCTCTATGAGCTTTTGAAGAATCGTCATTGCATCTGCCGCACAGCCTATGACCCCGTTACCCACACTTTGGCTGACGATGATGAGATTTTCGCCGGGCAATGGAGCCAGGCCGGCTATCAGGACGGAGTGGGGACGGCTGCCCTCTTTGACCAGCCTTCGGCCGGTGAATTTGATGAAGACGGCAATCTCTTTGTCGCCGACAAGTACAACCATTGCATTCGCAAGATTACTCCTCAAGGTGAAGTCTCGTTGTGGGCCGGAAGCCCCAGACAGTCCGGCTATAAGGACGGTCTGCCCAATGAGGCAAAGTTCAATCAGCCAGAAGGTCTGACCATTATGCCCGACCAGAGTATCATCGTGGCCGACCGCGAGAACAGCGTTATCCGTAAAGTTGTAGTAGAATAACCATTAAGAAACACCTGTATGAAAAGATATATCTTCCTGTTGCTTGCCTGTCTCGTCCAGTTGATGGTGGTGGCTCAGGACAATAAGCAAATAGAAATCAGCGGTACTGTTACCGACAATGAGGGTGAGCCTGCCATTGGTGCAACCGTCATAATCAAGAACCAACCTGGCCTCGGCTCCACAACCAATGCCGAGGGAAAGTTCAGAATCAAGGCACGTGAGTTCGACGTTCTCGAAGTGAGCTACGTGGGCTTCAAGACCAAGGAAGTGCCCATCTTGAGGATTAAGGACAAGACCAATGTTGTCATAAAGCTTGATGCCGAGACACAAGCTGTTGACGAAGTCGTCGTCACCGCCTCGGGACGGCAGAAAAAGAAAACGCTTACAGGAGCACTGACCGTTGTCAATGTCGATGAGCTCAATGCTCCCTCAGGCAACCTTACCAACTCTCTTGGTGGAGTTGTCCCCGGCATCATCACGCAGCAGCTTTCCGGTGAGCCCGGCGAGAACCAGTCGGAGTTCTGGATTCGAGGCATCAGTACCTTCGGTGCCAACAGTGGTGCTCTGGTGCTCGTCGATGGCGTAGAGCGCAGCCTCAATGAGATTCCTCAAGAGGACATTGAATCGTTCTCCGTCCTCAAGGATGCCTCCGCCACGGCTATCTATGGTCAGCGTGGTGCCAATGGTGTGGTTATTATCACAACAAAGCGTGGTCAGGTTGGAAAGATACGCATCCACGGCCGCGTGCAGTATGGCTACAATGCCACCGGCGATCTGCCTAAGTATGCCAATGCCTACGACTATGCCAAGGCAGCCAACGAGGCCCGTCTGGCCCGTTATCAGTCGCCCCTCTATACCAATGAGGAGCTGCGAATCATTGAGTACGGCCTTGACCCCGACCTCTATCCTAATGTGAACTGGAAGGACCTGCTGCTTAAGGACGGTGCACCCTCGTACAGGGCTGAGCTCAACTTCTCAGGCGGTGGTGATAATGCCACTTACTTCGTATCGGGATCCTATTACAATGAAGACGGTATCTACAAGTCGCACAGCTCATCGAATAAGTATAACACCAATTCTACTTATGAGCGTTATAACTTCCGTGCCAATTCAGTGATGAACATCACTCGCACGACCAAGCTTACTGTGGGACTTGGTGGCTATCTCATCAACCGTAACCAGCCAGGCTCCACATCGGCTGACATCTGGCAGGCCTTCTCCGAGTACACTCCGCTTTCAACTCCACGTCGCTGGTCGTCAGGTGAGTGGCCTATTGTCAACGGAAAGGTTACTCCTGAGTATCTCATCACGCAGACCGGTTATAGGACTATCTGGCAGAATAAGATGGAGACCAACGCACGTATCGACCAAAGTCTCGATTTCATCACCAAGGGCCTGAGCTTCACGGCTGTCGGTGCCTTCGATACGTGGAATAGTAATACGACGACCCGCTCGAAGCATCCTGAGCTGTGGAGTGCACAGCGTGAGCGCGACGCTTACGGTAAGCTCATCCTGAAGCGTGAACAGACATCGGCCACTATGACGCAAAGTGCTTCTACCTCTGGTACCAAGCGCTATTATCTGCAGGCTCAGCTTGACTACGAGCGCCTCTTTGCCAAACTTCACCGTGTGAACGGCCTTCTGATGCTCTACATGGAGGAGAACTCACACACCGACAATATCACCGACCTCATCGAGTCGATTCCCAAGCGCAATATCGCTTATTCCGGTCAGGTGCGTTATAGTTTTATGGACCGTTATCTTGCCGAATTCAACTTTGGCTATACCGGTTCTGAGAACTTCGAGCACGGTAAGCAGTTCGGCTTCTTCCCTGCCTTCTCAGCCGGATGGGTCATCTCAGAGGAACCTTTCGTGAAGAAGTTGGCACCCTGGCTCGACAACCTCAAGGTTCGCGCCTCGTGGGGAAAAGTAGGTAACGATAAGATTGGAGGCAAGCGCTTCCCCTACATCACGCTTATCAGCAGCATAGGTGACAGCGGAAGCTATGCTTGGGGACAGTTCGGCAGCAACTATGTCAGCGGTTATCGTATCACCACTATTGGCACGCCCCACCTCACCTGGGAGGTTGCCACCAAGCGCGACCTGGGCATCGACTTCTCGGTCAATAACGGTATGTTCACAGGAACAGTGGATTTCTATCATGACAAGCGCAGTGACATCTTCATGACGCGCAGTCAGATGCCCCTCTCCACCGGTCTGGCCGACCAGACTCCTATGGCCAACGTGGGCTCGATGGAGAACACCGGCTTCGATGGTAACATAGCCTTCAGCCACCATATCGGTGAAGTGAAGTACACGCTTCGGGCCAATATGACCTATTCCAATACGAAGATTCTCGACTACGACGAGGCTGCCAATTCACTTTGGTATCAGATGACTCGCGGCTTCCGCTATGGACAGACCCGTGGTTTCATCGCACTGGGCCTCTTCAAGGACGAGGAGGATGTCAAGAGCAGTCCGAGTCAGGCGGCGCTGGCCAACTTCGACGTGCTCCCCGGTGACATCAAGTATAAAGATGTCAACGGCGATGGTGTCATCACCACCGACGACATGGTCCCCATTGGCTACAAGAACACGCCGGGACTTATGTACGGTTTCGGTTTCAGTGCCAGCTGGCGTAACTTAGCCGTCAACGCCCTCTTCCAGGGCGCCGGCAAGCGCACCTTCTTCGTAGGCGGCAATGGCCCTCACGCTTTCCATGACGGTGCTACCGGCAACATTCTTCAGCGTATGCTCGATGAGAATCGCTGGATACCTGCCGAAATCTCCGGTACCAAGGATACGGAGGATCCTAATGCCTTGTGGCCTCGACTCACCTATACCAACAATAACAACAACAACCGTCCCTCCACCTTCTGGATGAAGAACGGCCGTTACCTTCGTTTCAAGAACCTGGAGGTGACCTATAACGTACCGCGCAAGTTCATTGCTCCGGCCCATCTCACTTCGTTGCGCCTCGGTTTCGTGGCAGAGAACCTCTTCACCTGGAGCCCGTTCAAGTGGTGGGATCCCGAGGGCAACAACGAGAGCGGCAGCGCATACCCCATCAGCCGTACCTATTCTTTCTACATTACGTTTGACCTGTAAAATGAAGAAAACAATGAAACTTACCACAAAACTTATCGCATCAGGCGTGTGCCTCGCAGGAGTGCTCACGCTGTTCCCCTCGTGCGACAACTATATTGACGTAGACAAATACTTCTACGACCAGCTCACTCTTGACTCTGCATTCTCCAAGCGGCAGTATGTCGAGGGATGGCTTTCCAACGCCTTTGAGCCAATGGACCAGATAACCGAGATGTATGGTGATTACAAATGGTCGAGCGACGATGTAGTGCGTATTGGCTCGCGCAGCTTCCTCAATGGTAACTTTAGTGCCGAGACCAATGTCGATGCCAGTACCGTTTTGCTTACCAAAGCCTATGAGGCTATCCGCAAGGCCTCTACCTTTATTGACAATGTCGACCGGTGCGGTGAGCTTACGGAGACAGAGAAGGCCGATTATATTGGTCAGATGCGCTTTATTCGTGCTTATTCCTATTGGGCGCTCATCCGTCATTTCGGTCCCGTGCCACTTATCCCGGAACATGGTCTCGACGTGAGTCTCTCTTATGAAGCCTTGTCGTTGCCTCGTGTCCCCATCGACAACACCATCGACTTCATCGATAACGATCTGAAGCTTGCAGCCCGCGAACTGCCTCTCAAGCGTACTGTCAACAACATCGGTCGTCCGTCGCGCGGAGCAGCCCTTGCCCTGCGTGCCCGCGTGCTCCTCTGGGCTGCAAGTCCACTGATGAATGGCAACAAAGACCTCTTTAATGTGGTTGACAAGGAGGGAAATAAGCTTGTGCCGCAGGAATATGATGAGTCGAAATGGGCACGTGCGGCTGCGGCTGCCAAGGAGGTGATGGACCTCGGCCTCTATGAGATCTACACCATCGCTCCTACCAAAGACACTCCCGAATACGAGCGTCCGCCCTACAATGCCAAGTATTCCGACAAGAACTTCCCCGACGGTTGGGCCAACGTTGACCCTTACAGGTCGTACAAGAACATGTTCGACGGAACTATCATTACTTCTAAGAACCCTGAGCTCATCTTCACTCGTACCAAGTCGGGCGGTGGTGAAATCAACTACTGGGTTTCCAACTCAATGCCAAAATCGCTTAGTGGAGGCAACAATATCTCTGTGACCCAAAAGCAGGTCGATGCCTACTACATGGACAATGGACAGACCATTCAGGAAGCAGAGGCCACTGGGTATTACAAGATTGACGGATTCACCACGAGCTCCGTGCCCACCAATGAGGGAGGTGCCCCCTTCGTCAAGGCCAACGTCTCGTTGCAGTACACTCATCGCGAGCCTCGTTTCTATGCTTCCATTGCTTTCAGCGGCAGTGAATGGCTGTGCAAGAGTGCCAACAGCGCGCAGTATCGCAACCAGCAGATTTTCTACTATCGCGACGAGCCCGACGGCCGGCAGGGATTCAATGAGACGGATATACCTCTCACCGGCTACAGCCTGAAGAAATTTGTCAACGATGAGGATGCCCTTACCGAGGGAGGCTACCTTGAGAATAAGACCGAGATGTCCATACGCTATGCTGAAATACTGCTCGACTATGCCGAGGCACTTAATGAGTTGACACCCGGACAGCAGTACACCTTTGAAGCCTACAACAACGACAAGATTACGGTCAGCTATGATGCAGAAGCTATCCGCCAGGCCATCAAGCCCATCCGCATGAGAGCCGGATTGCCCGAATACGATGATGCCATCTTTGCCGACAAGGCAGCACTTAGAAGCCGTCTGAAGAAGGAACGCCAGATAGAATTCCTTGGCGAGACGGCCATGCGCTACTATGACCTGCGTCGCTGGAAGGACGCTTTGCTTGAGGAGAACCAGCCTGTCATGGGATGCAATATGAGCATCAACAACGACCAGAACAAAGTGCAGGAGTTCTATCATCCTGTTGTTGTCACTGCTCTGCCCAAGGTGTTCGTACAAAAGATGTATCTGTGGCCATTCCCGATTGCTGAGATGCGCCGCAACGTGAACCTTACACAGAATCCGGGATGGTAAGCCGTCGCGGGAAGAAGCTATTATAAGAATAAAATAGAACAATATCGGTATGAAAAAGATTTTCAAGTTGCCAGTTGCCTTCGCCCTCTTGGCTCTGGCCCTCGTGTCGTGCTCTGATGATGTCGACTACGAGCTTTTCACCAAATACACTTACCTGCTCAACAATGGCTGGCAGGAGAACATAAAGATGGAGATTAACGACGACAACACTGTGACGCTTCCCGTATATTTCGGTGTGAACGGTACGACGGGCAACGATAAGGATATCACAGTGAAGATTGCCGTTGACCCGGATACGCTGAAGGATTACAACTTCGATAAGTACAAGAACGACACTACAGCCTACTACACGATGCTTCCTGAGAACTGCTTCAGCTTCGACAAGGATTCCTATGTGCTCCCTAAGGGCAAGCTGAGTACCCAGGCCACGTGCACCATCAATTTGGAGACCCTCAAGTCCACGGCCAGTATCTTTAACGAGTATGTGCTGCCTCTGAGAATTGCCTCCTCGGAGGGTGAACCCACTGGACCGTCGCGCTATTCGAAGGCCTTGTTCTTCATCAATCTGTCCAACGTCTATTCAGGTACTTATTCGGGTACGGGAAGGCTCCAGCAGATTGGTACCAGCTACACGAGTGATGCCGGCGGTAAGCAACTCTATGCCATCTCAAGGGACGAATGCTACATCTATCTGGGTAATGCCGACCGTTCCACAACCGACAATAAGAAGTTCATCGCCCGCCTGCACTTCAATGAAGACGGAAGCATCGATGTCAGCGCTATCAGTCCTGATATAGATTTAAAGCCTATCAGCGGCTCCTATTCGTTCCGCTTCACGCAGAATGCCAACGACAGCCGTAAGCTTGCCCGCCGAACGGTTGTGAAATTGGCCTGCGAGTATACAGATGTTACTGACAAATACGCTTCGGTGCGTATCCATTACGAGACTACGCTTACCATGAACGATGACGTTATGAAGGCCGACTGGCCCAATGCCGTCATCTCCACCGACAACTAATCATAAAAAA
>OMVH01000150.1 GCA_900314365.1 uncultured Prevotella sp.
CACTAACATTTAAGCTTTATATTTATGCGCAAAGATACAACAAAAAACTGAGAATGTGGGCAGAATGATGAAAAATCTATGAGAATGAGCGGATTAATTGATTTAGTTGGACTCTCTGTGAAGACAATGGATGCCACAAAAAAGTCAGCTGAAGCAAGAGTTGCGTTACTATCCCGTTACTCTTTTCGCTGGCGAGGAGGTCTGAAAAGTCCATGAGGAAATGGCTGTAAACTATCGGGATACAGTGTTTCGAGAGGCAAAATTAGGTGAATATCTGATGCTGCCTGCGGGAAAAGGACGAAAAAGACGTGAAGCGGATGCGATTGCGCCGATGTGCTGCGGTTTGCTTACAGCCTTTCAGCTCTACAAAGAATAATTTTGCAAACAAAAAAACGTAGAGTATGAGCAGAAGCACTTTCAGGGTGTTGTTCTACCTCAAGCGCAACGCGCCGAAAAAGAACGGAATGATTCCCGTGATGTGCCGCATCACGGTGAACGGAAAGGTATCACAGTTCAGCAGCAAGCTGGACGTGGAGGAGAAAATGTGGAATGTGGAACTGGGCAAGTTGACAGGCCGCAGTCTCGTGGCACAGGAGGGCAACCGTATGCTGGACAAGATACGGCTTGGCATCAACAAGGCGTATCAGGAGGTGTGCGACACCGACGGGTATGTAACGGCTGAGAAGGTGCGCAACGCCTATCTGGGCATGGGACAGAACCACAAGACCCTGCTGGCCGTGTTCAAGCAGCACAACGAGGACTATGCGAAGCAGGTGGGTAAGATGAAAAGCGAGCGCAGTTACTGGAAATACTGCGTGGTATATAACCACCTGTCGGAGTTCATCAAGCAACGCTACAAGATGAGCGACATCGCCCTGCGAGAGCTGACACCCGCCTTCATCACCGACTTCGAGCTGTTCCTCCGCACGGAGAAGAACCACAGCACCAACACCGTGTGGTCGTATATGATGCCCTTCCGCAGCATCATCTTCACCGCCATCAACAACGGCTGGCTGGCGCGTGACCCTTTCTATGCCTACCACATCACGAAGGAGGAGACCAAGCGTGGCTTCCTAACCAAGGAGGAGATTACGGCACTCATCAACGGTACGTTCAAGAAGAAAAGCTATGAACTCATCCGGGACCTCTTTATCTTCTGCTGCTTCACTGGTCTGAGTTGGCGTGACATGTACAACCTGACGGAGGAGAACCTGCAGACCTCCTTCGACGGCCACCTGTGGATAAAGACCAACCGCCAGAAGACCGGTGTAGAGTCGAACATCCGCCTGCTCGACGTGCCTCGGCACATCATTGAGAAGTACAGCGGCATGGCGGACGGCGGACGGCTGTTGCCCGTCCCCTGCTATCCCCATTGTAGATACGGCATCAAGGCAGTCGCCAAACTTTGCGGCATCAACAAGAACATCACCTGGCACCAGAGCCGTCACTCGTATGCCACCACCATCTGCCTCTCCAACGGCGTGCCGATTGAGACGCTGTCAAAAATGATGGGCCACACCAGCATCCGCAGCACGCAGATCTATGCGAAAATAACCGCCGAGAAGGTAAGCAACGACATGGAACGCCTGTCCAAGCAGATAGAGTCCATGGAGCAGTTCATTTGTCAGACCATTTAACACGGAACGCCATGAGAAGAACTATCAGAATAGACGAGCATGGACACGTGCGCATGGAGGGCAACCCGCAGGAAGAAGTATGGATGACCCTCGCCGAGATAGCCGACCTGTTCAACCTCCCTGCCGCCACCGTAGGCAGGGAGATAAAGGGCATCCGAAAGACGGGTGTGTTGGTGGACTATGAGGCGTGCAAATATATCCGCATGGCGGAGGGCTGTTCCGTGGACATCTACCACTGGGACATCATCGTCGCCTTGGCCTATCGTATAAACACTTTCTATGCCCACGCCTTCCGCAAGTGGCTGAAAGAGACAGCGACAAGAGAAAAGGATAAAGAGGTGCACCAAGCCATCATCATTCCCCTGTGGACTTTCGGGAATAACTGAAAGGACAGACAGAAACAACAAACGAAAAAGACGGACGGACAATCCCACTCATCAGGGTTGCCCGTCCGTCTTTTTTGTTCCAATACATGCTTATACATCCGCCTTGCGGTAGTTCGTCTCCAACAGCCGTTGTATGTCATACTCCCTGTAGAGAGCCTTGCCGCCAAGCAGGATGAACGGCAGCACACGGTTGTTGCGCAGGTTCTGCAAGGTGCGGCGGCTCACCTTCAAAACTTCCGCCACCTCCTTGTCCGTCAGGTAACGGTCACCGTTCAGCGGAGGCGTATATTCCTGCAGGAAGCGGTTTATCCTGCGATGGCTGTTTTTAAGCGAGAGGAGCATGTCCGCCACCTGTCCCTGCTCCAGCGTGAGAATCTCCTGCTTCATAGGCTGGTCTCCCTGCTGTCCGCAACAAGGTTTGCCACATCCTCCCTGCGGTAATAAAACTTCTTGCCAATCTGCGAGCAGGCAATCAATCCCTTGTCTCGCATCGTTTGCAAGGTTCTCGGAGTGAGGCGCAGCAGCCGGCAAACCTCCTCGTTGTCCATCCACTTCGCCATGCGCCTGTCCTTCTCACGACCGCACAGGCGGTTCACTTTTTCCGTCAGCGACGAGACATCCGTCATCAGTGCCTCGAACGCCTTTCTTTCAATGATTACTACTTCCATGATTCTGAGTGTTGCTGTGATTGTCGGTGCAAAGTTACGCTGCGACCTCCTAAAACCACTCATTTCCAGCGCAGGTGGCTGCATCTGGAACCGAAAGATGAGCCATCTTGTGCCAGTTGCAAGAAAATCATCTATGAGTCATCTATGAGTCATAAGTTTGCACTTTCCATACCCTGTAATTTTGCAGCAGAAACAAGAAAAACAGTATTGATTATGAACGTAATAATGATAGAAAGTGCCGCCTTTCAGGAATTGGTCGGACACATCGAGAAGATAGCGGAGCACATCCGCAAGTATGAGGACAGACAGCCCGTGCAATCACAGGAACGGTGGCTGACCAGCAAGGAGGTGACCGCCCTGCTCGGCATCAGCCTGCGCACCCTGCAACGCTACCGTGACGAGGGGCGCATCCCCTTCTCGCTGATGGGGCGCACCTGCCGCTACCGCCTCACGGACGTGGAGCACATGATGAAGGAATGCTCCATGAGCGGCAACGCAGAGTGCATCGGCGAACTGCACAGGCAGTATATGGTAAGGACAGGCAAGAAAACATAAAACGGAAAAGAAGATGGATACCTACAAGATAGAACGGCTGTTCCACCTCCTCATGGAACGGCTCGACAGACACGAGAAGATGCTCGACGACCTGCTCTTTCGCAGCCAGCGGAAGTCGCCGAATCAGGAGGAAGGCACGGAGTGCCGACTGTACAACGGCGAACGCCTCTACGACAACCAGGACCTCTGTCTGATGCTACAAGTCAGCAAACGGTCGCTGCAACGTTACCGTACACTGGGCATCCTGCCCTACCTCATGCTCCGGCAGAAGACCTACTACAAGGAGTCGGACGTGGAGAAGTTCCTCGCGGAGCATATCGACAGCTTCCAGAAAGAGAAGATGGCGGACTACAAGGCCCGCATCCGATAACAATTAATGTTTCACAATTAAAAATCAATCAAGATGGCAAAGAAAAAAGACGAAAAAGACGTGCTGATAGTCCGTGACGAGAAGACGGGCGAAATCAGTGTGGTGGCCGGATTACAGGCGGACGGTACTCCCAGACGCACCCCGCCAAAGATGGAGAATGCCCAGGATTTCCTCCAGTTCGACAAGAACGGCGACGTGCTCGACAACTTCTTCCGCAACTTCTTCCGGCAGTGCAAGGAACCCAGCCGATTCGGCTTCTACCGTATCGCGGCAGACCAGGCGGAGGACCTGCTCGGCGTGATGAAGGAACTGCTGAAAGACCCTACGGCCAATGCCGAACTGCTTGCGCCCCACAAGGTGGACACCTCTGCCTACGAAAAACAGGTGGCGCAAGAGCAGAAGACGCAGAAAGAGCAGAAGCAGGAACAGAATCAGACAAACAATGTAGAACTCCAAAAACAAGAAAACATGGAACAGAAACAACAGGAAAACGTGCAGCAGAACGCACAGGAAAACAAACAGGAGAACAAGCAAAGGCAAGGTTACCAGCCCATCGACGAAAGCCGCATCGACTGGCAGGCACTGGAAAAGAACTGGGGCGTGAAGCGTGAGGAGCTGGAGCAGTCCGGCGACCTGCAGAAGATGCTCAACTACGGAAAGTCCGACCTCGTGCGTGTCACGCCCAACTTCGGCGGCGAGTCGTTCAGCCTCGATGCCCGCCTCTCCTTCCGCAAGGACGATGACGGCAACGTGCGCCTCGTTCCCCACTTCATCCGCAAGGAGCAGAAGCTCGACGAGTACAAGGGCCACAAGTTCACCCCGGAAGAGAAGAAAGCCCTGAAGGAGACAGGCAACCTCGGCAGAATCGTGGACTTGGTGGACAAGTCCACGGGCGAGATAACCCCCTCCTTCATCAGC
Source organism: uncultured Prevotella sp. (assembly GCA_900314365.1). GTDB lineage: Bacteria > Bacteroidota > Bacteroidia > Bacteroidales > Bacteroidaceae > Prevotella. The sequence goes on from OMVH01000150.1 coordinate 4,535, forward strand.
ATCGACCGCAAGACCAATGAGATTACCGACATGCCCGCCGCCCGCATCCGCATTCCCGAACGTATCGGCAAGACGGAAATCACCCCGCAGGAGCATGAGATGCTCCGTGCCGGACTCCCCGTCAAGGACAAGCTCATCGAGCGCAACGACGGCCGCAAGTTCGTCACCACCCTTCAGGTGAATGTGGAGCAACGTGGCGTGGAGTTCGTGCCCGGCACAGGCAAGTCGCCCCGTACCGTAGAAGAACAGAGCAACAAGGAATCCACGAAGGTAGCGCAGGCAGCACCGCAACAGGAACCCGGCAAGCAACGCCGCAACACATGGACCAACAAGGACGGCAGTATCCGCCCCATCACCAAATGGAAGGGCGTGCCCTTCACCGAGGAGCAGAAAGCCGACTATGTGGCAGGCAAGACCGTCAAGCTGGAGAATGTGCCCGACGACAAGGGCGTACCCTCCACCATGTACCTCCGCTTCAATCCCGACAAAGGCCGTCCCTACCGCTACGACACCAATCCCGATAACGCCCAGAAGGTAGCTCCGGCAAACGAGAGCCGCACGCAGGTGGCCGTCAACAGTCAGGGCAAGACCAACGAAGCGACCAAGAATGTCAACGAGCCGCTGCAGAAGGGACAGACTGCCCCGAAGGACGACATCCAGCAGAAGCAGGAGAAACGCAAGAGCAAAGGCATGAAGGTATGAGCCTGAGTGCCACCACTGAATCCACAATTATCCCAAACATGAGAATAGAAACAATAGGTAAAAACAGAAAAAAGTAAATCAGTATGAAGACGATTATCGCAGAGAAGCCCTCCGTGGCACGTGAGATAGCCCGCATCGTGGGTGCGACCAAGAGAGAAGAAGGTTATTTTTCTGGCAACGGATATGCCGTCACCTGGGCCTACGGGCACCTGGTTCAACTCACCATGCCCGAAGGCTACGGCATCCACGGCTTCGCCCGTGAGCACCTGCCCATCCTGCCCGACACCTTCACCCTGCAACCCCGTCACACCAAGACGGAGAAGGGCTACAAGCCCGACCCCAGTGTCGTCACGCAGATACGCATCGTGGGCAGGCTCTTCAGCGAGAGCGAACAGATTGTGGTGGCCACCGATGCCGGACGCGAGGGCGAGCTCATCTTCCGCTACCTCTACAGCTACCTGAACTGCCGCACGCCCTTCGTGCGCCTGTGGATCAGCTCCCTCACCGACAAGGCCATCCGCGAGGGGCTGCGCCACCTCGAAGAGGGCAACCGCTACGACCGCCTCTACCATGCCGCCAAGGCACGCAGTGAGGCCGACTGGCTGGTGGGCATCAACGCCACGCAGGCCATGACCATCGCCGCAGGCAGGGGCACCTACTCCCTCGGACGTGTGCAGACACCCACGCTGGCCATGGTGTGCGCCCGCTACTGGGAGCACAAGCGCTTCACACCCGAAGCCTTTTGGCAGGTGCATCTGTCTGTGGAAGGCACAGGGGAACAGACGGTGAAGTTCTCTTCTTTGGAGAAATGGAAGGAGAAATCCCCTGCGGAGCATATATATAATAAGGTAAAAGCGCAGCCCTCCCTGTTTGTCACCAAGGTGGAGTGCAAGGAGAAGGTGGAGGAAACGCCGCTGCTCTACGACCTCACCACCCTGCAGAAGGAAGCCAACGCCAAGCACGGCTTCACGGCGGAGAAGACACTGGAGATAGCGCAGAAGCTCTACGAGAAGAAGCTCATCACTTATCCGCGCACCGGCAGCCGCTACATCCCCGAAGATGTCTTTGCTGAAATTCCCAAGCTGCTCACCTTCCTGGGTGGCTATCCCGAATGGATCGGCAAGGTGCCTCTCAGGGACAGGCTGACCCGCCGCAGCGTGGATAGTAGCAAGGTGACCGACCACCACGCCCTGCTCGTCACGGGCGAGAAGCCCCTCTTTCTCTCCAAGGAGGACAACACCGTCTATCAGATGATAGCCGGGCGCATGGTGGAAGCCTTTTCCGACAAGTGCGTCAAGGAACTCACCACCGTCACCGCCCTCAGTGGCGAGGCGGAGTTTGCCGCCAAGGGCTGCGTCATCCGTCAGGCGGGATGGCGTGCCGTGCTGGGCGAAGAGAGCGAGGAGCAGGTATTGCCGCATTGGAAGAGCGGCGACACCCTTGCCGTATGCGGCGTCAGTCTCACCGAGGGCAAGACCAAGCCAAAACCCCTGCATACCGAAGCCTCCCTGCTCTCAGCGATGGAGACGGCAGGCAAGGATGTGGAGAATGAGGAGGTGCGCCAGGCCATGAAGGAATGTGGCATCGGCACTCCCGCCACCCGTGCCGCCATCATCGAGACCCTCTTTGCCCGCGGCTATGTGCAGCGTTGCAAGAAATCGCTCGTGCCTACCGAGAAGGGGTTGGCCCTCTACTCCGTGGTGAAAGGAATGCGCATCGCCGATGCCGCCCTAACGGGAGAGTGGGAACGTGAACTGGCACGCATCGAGCGTGGGGAGAAGGAAGCTTTCGCCTTCCATGAGGAGATAGAGCGATACACCACGGAAATCACCGCCGAACTGCTCTCCTGCGACAAGATCTTCGGGCACAAGCCCTCCGGCTGCACCTGTCCCAAGTGCGGCAAAGGGCAGATGCAGTTCTACGGCAAGGTGGTGCGTTGCGACAATCCAGAATGCGGTCTGCCCGTGTTCCGTCAGAAAGCCAACCGCGACCTGAAGGACGAGGAAATCAAGGAACTGCTCACCACCGGGAAGACCTCCCTGCTGAAAGGCTTCAAGAGCAAGCAAGGCAAGAGTTTCGATGCCATTATCGCCTTTGATGCCAACTTCAACACGGTATTTGTATTCCCCGAAGTGAAAAACAAGGGAAAACATTCCCCGAAGAGGAAATAAATGAGTACCTTCGCCACTGAATCAAAGATGAATCGTTTTCGTTCTTGTTCTTCTAAGACCGGACTGATTTACTTTGGATTTAGTGGTGGCACTTCGGGAGGGATACCCGGAGTGCTTTTTTTCTTCTATCCCTACATTTAGTATTCACCACTATAATCCAAGAATAGACATGAACAAGAACGAAAAGAAGCGGAAAGAGCTGTCGTACTACCACCTCTATCTGCAAAAGCACCTTCAAGAGAACCGTTTTGAGCAGGCCGGCGATGCCTCCTTCATCGAGACCCGTGCCGACCTGGCCGCAACCGCCTACGAGCAGGCACGCCGTGAGGGCTATCCCATCGAGGGAGCGCAGGAACTGGCGATGCAGACCCTGCTGAAAGGGCTGCACCACTCCAGATACGCCATCCTGCGTGAGGTCATCACGAACGAGTTTGCCTACGAAATACCCGAAACGCGGCAGGAAGCCCTTACCGCGAAACTGCTGCCCTTGGTGGACAGCGTGTTCTCCATCTACGACCTGTCCGACGACCATTTCGCCCAGTCGCCGGACTACGACCTGCTGTACAGCGAACTGACGGGAGCTGTCGTACTCTATCTGGCCGAGTATGGCGTTTAACCGCAAACAGCGACTGAGGGACAACATCGAGGCGATACGGACGGCATTCCTCCTTGACCGGGAAGGGCGCACCCCTACCGAGGCCGAGCGCGACATACTGCGTAGGTACTGCGGCTTCGGAGGATTGAAGTGCATCCTGAATCCCGCCAAGGAACTGACGGATGCCGTCCACTGGGCGAAATCCGACCTCGAACTCTTTGCTCCCACGGCGGAACTCCACCGCCTTATCCGTGAGAACAGCCGTAACGAGACGGAGTACAAGCGTTATGTCGATTCGCTGAAAGGCTCCGTGCTCACGGCCTTCTATACCCCGAAGGAAATCACAGATACCCTCGCAGGCGTATTTGCGGGGCACGGCATCATGCCCGTACGGTTGCTGGAACCGTCGGCAGGCATGGGAGCTTTCGTGGACTCCATGCTGCGCTACGCACCCCAAGCCGATGTGATGGCTTTCGAGAAGGACCTGCTGACGGGCAGGATGCTACGCCATCTTCATCCCGATCGGAAAGTGCGTATAGAAGGTTTTGAGAAAATAGAAAGACCTTTCAACGGCCATTTCGACCTTGCCCTGTCCAACATTCCCTTCGGCGACATCGCCGTATTCGATGCGGAGTACGAGAAGCGTTCCCTCATGCACCGGACAGCGGCGAAGAAGATACACAACTACTTCTTCCTGAAAGGACTTGATGCCGTACGTGACGGCGGCATCGTCGCTTTCCTCACCTCGCAGGGTGTGCTGGACAGTGAGAGCAACAACGGCACACGCTTCCTGATGATGAGGAACGCCGACCTGCTGTCGGTGGTGCGAATGCCCAACAACCTCTTCACGGAGAACGCCAACACCGAGGTGGGCTGCGACCTGATCATCCTCCAGAAGAACAGCCGCAAGGAAGAACTGACGGAGGACGACCAACTGTTGACACAGACGGTGAAGGACAATCATACCCACGTGACGACCAACCGTTATCTGCTGGCACATCCCGAATTGGTCATACACACCAGTGCCAAACTGGACACCGACCCATACGGGAAACCTGCGATGGTCTATCTGCATGAGGGCGGTGTGACGGGAATCGCCGAGGATTTGCGTAAGCGGATTGATGCCGATTTGGCTGCACGGTTGGACGTGGCACGCTATAAGGGTATGGCGGAGGAGATACCAACCCAAGCCATTCCGTCTGCGACCAAGGAAACCAAGATAGCGGAAGAAGTCCCTACAATTACAGAGTCTCCGAAAGAACAACCCTCAATAGATCATTCTGCTGAGGGGAAGGCGGTACAGCTTACCCTTTTCGACCTATGGGAGTACACCGTTCCGCAAGAGAAGCCTGTCCCGAAGAACAAAAAGAAGTCTGCTGTCGCCAAACAGGCACAAAAGGGGAATCATCCCACACCTGCCCGTGCGGAGAAGCCGAAGAAGCAGGATGGTGAATCATTGCAGCCTTCACAGAAAAATGCAGACGATGCCCCCAAAGAAGAAAAGAAGACCCTGCCGGGCGACATCTATGCGGACATCAACTGGGAGGACAACCCGCCTATCAATGGTTTCTATGAGACCATGATGACGTTGACACCGGAGAAGCGTGTGGCATTGCGCCAGGAGGCGGAACGCCATCGTCAGGAACAGTTGAAGAGACTGGGCGTGGCAGACACACTTAATCCCGCCTTCATACCTCCTATGGGAGAGATAAAACCGCCGTCTGCAGCAGTGCCGAACCATGTAGTGACAGAGCAGACAGTGGACACTCTCACTCCGCATCCCTACGACCGCACGCTGGAGCCCCATCACCGTGAAGGCTCCATCGTGCTCGATGCGGCAAGGAACGTGGGCTATCTGAAAGACCTCACACCCTACGGAGCGATGTTCCATCCCGCTGACCTCAACGGATTCCAGAAAGAGAAACTGATGCTCTACATCTCCCTGCGTGATGCCTACGAGCGTCTGTACAGCTATGAGGCGGAGCACCACGAGGAGAACAAGCCGCAGCGAGGCTACCTCAACACCTACTATGACGAATTCGTCCTGCGCTACGGCCAACTCAACGCCAAGCAGAACGTGAAACTGCTGCTGATGGATGCCGCAGGACGCGACATCCTCTCCTTGGAGCGTGAGGAGAACGGGCAGTTCGTCAAGGCCGACATCTTCGAGCGTCCTGTGTCCTTCTCTATCGATGAGGTTGTGCAGGCCAACTCTCCGGAGGAAGCCCTGTCCGCCTCGCTCAACAGGTACGGCACGGTCAATCTCGACTATATGCGGGAGATAACCGACAGCACGGCGGAGGAATTGCTCACTGCCTTGCAAGGGCGCATCTATTATAATCCGCTCGTGACCGGTTACGAGATCAAAGACCGCTTCATCGCCGGGAACGTGATAGAGAAGGCGGAACGCATAGAGGCATGGATGGGCGAAAACCCCGAAAATGAACGTATGCCGGAGGTGAAGCAGGCGTTGGAGGCTCTGAAAGATGCCGAACCGCCACGCATCGCCTTTGAAGACCTTGATTTCAACTTCGGGGAACGCTGGATTCCGACGGGTGTCTATGCCGCCTACATGAGCCGGCTG